>NZ_JAEVHJ010000445.1:0-4208 GCF_016802855.1 Micromonospora sp. ATA51
CACGGAGCCGTCCCGCGCCGGCCCGGCCCACCGAGGCCGAGCCCGCCGCACCGCTACGCGGAACCGGAGCGCGCCGCCGGCCGAGCCCGTCCATCGGAGGCGGACCCCCGGGGCGGCACGGAGGCGCGGGCCGAGGCCCCGCCCCTCCGGCGCGGATGACCAGCCGTTCCCGTGCGGGCTCCCGGGGTCGCCGTTGGGGCCCGGGCTCTGCGCCCGCCCACGCGAAGAACTGGGATCGCCGTAGTTCATTCCTCACACCCTGCCGGTCGCGGTGGGGCGCACATGCGCCACCACCGGGTTGCCGTGAGCTGGACCACGAGACGCTACACCGCGGGCGTGCCGGGGCGCAGGCGTCAAATCCGAAGTAATCGGACTAATCAGACGTAGAAGCTGCCGGTCCGCCCACCCGTCGTCAATCGGGCCGGGGTCGGCCGATGCAGCTTGAATCACCGTTGCGCCTCTCGCCTTCGACGAGGGGTGGAACCGTTCGGGGCGGACGAGCCGCTCACCACGCCCTGCTCCGACCCGTCCTCGGTGCCGCCGGCCAGCCCGTCCCGGCCGAGCAGGAACTGCTCGACGAGATGGTTCCAGTCACAGCCGAGGCACACCTCCACCACGAAGACCTGGAACTCACGCAACGTCATCGCCAGGACGGGCAACTCGGCCCGGGTACGCGCCTGGCCGGCGGACTGCTTGAGTTCGTCCCCGTAAATGTAGTGGACGTGGATGAGGTTCTCGCTGCGGCAGATCGGGCAACGCTCGTCGGTGGGTTCACCGTGGAACCGGGCCGCGTTCTTCAGGTACGGCGAGGCGTCGCAGACGTCGTACGTGCCGACCCGGCCGGCCAGGAGCTCACGCAGCACCGCTCGCTTCTGGAGCGAGTAGTCGACGACCTGGCGAGACGTACGCATGCGGCAAAGGGTACGCGGTCCGGCGGGACGAGGCGACCGCCGTGACAATCCGTGACGGCAACACCTCGGAACGGGGGTTTGCCCTGATCATGGCTGTCCGCTAACGTGCGATGTATCGGTCCGATACATCGCGGCGGTTACCTGCTCCGCGCCGGGGGTAAGAAGGGGTGGCCCGTGCTCGAGCTCGCCATCCTCGGCCTCCTGCAGGAGGCTCCGATGCACGGCTACGAGCTGCGCAAGGAGTTGGCCGCCAAACTCGGCGCGATCCGGGCGGCGATCAGCTACGGCTCGCTGTACCCGACCCTGCGCCGGTTGCAGGCGGCGGGATGGATCACCGAGGCCGCCGAGACACCGGCGACCGCCGAGGAGGTTCCCGCGCTCACCAGCCGACGCGGTCGGGTGGTGTACACCATTACCGCCGAGGGCAAGGAACGCTTCGCCCAACTGATAGCGCAGGCTGGTCCCGAGACGTACGACGACACGGGCTTCGGCGTGCACTTCGCGTTCTTCGCCCGGACCGACCAGGCCACCCGGCTCCGGATCCTGGAAGGTCGCCGTCGGAAGATCGAGGAGCGTCGCGAAGGCCTTCGCGACGTGCTCGGCCGGGCAGCCGAGCGCCTCGACGCGTACACCCTGGAACTGCAGCGCCACGGCCTCGACGCCTGTGAGCGTGAGGTCCGCTGGCTGGAGGAGCTCATCGCCAATGAGCGCTCCGGCCGTGCCCCGACCGTCCCGCAACCCGGGACAGCCGGCGGCCGACGAGAAGACAACAGCCCGCCTCCGCCTGGAGAGTCCAGGAAAGAGCGGCCGTGATGAAGAAGAAGGAGGCAGACGCTATGGGCTCCGTCCGCGTCGCCATCGTCGGTGTGGGTAACTGCGCCTCGTCCCTCGTACAGGGCGTGGAGTACTACCGGAACGCCGACCCGAACGACCGCGTCCCGGGTCTCATGCACGTCACCTTCGGCGACTACCACGTCTCGGACGTGGAGTTTGTCGCGGCGTTCGACGTGGACGCCAAGAAGGTGGGCATGGACCTCGCCGAGGCGATCGTGGCCAGCGAGAACAACACCATCAAGCTCTGCGACGTGCCGCCGACCGGCGTCACCGTGCAGCGCGGCCCGACCTTCGACGGTCTGGGCCAGTACTACCGCGAAATCATCGAGGAGTCGGACACCGAGCCGGTCGACGTGGCCAAGGCGCTGCGCGACGCGCAGGTCGACGTCGTCGTCTCCTACCTGCCGGTCGGCTCCGAGCAGGCCGACAAGTTCTACGCCCAGGCCGCGATCGACGCCGGCTGCGCGTTCGTGAACGCCCTGCCGGTCTTCATCGCCTCCGACCCCGAGTGGGCGAAGAAGTTCGAGGACGCGGGTCTGCCGATCGTCGGCGACGACATCAAGAGCCAGGTCGGCGCCACCATCGTGCACCGCGCCCTGGCGAAGCTCTTCGAGGACCGCGGTGTCGAGCTGCTGCGCACGTACCAGCTCAACTTCGGCGGCAACATGGACTTCATGAACATGCTGGAGCGCACCCGCCTGGTCTCGAAGAAGATCTCGAAGACCCAGTCGGTCACCTCCCAGATCCCGCACGAGATGACCAAGAGCGACGTGCACATCGGCCCGTCGGACCACGTGCCGTGGCTCGACGACCGCAAGTGGGCGTACATCCGCCTGGAGGGCCGCTCCTTCGGCGACACCCCGCTCAACGCCGAGCTCAAGCTCGAGGTGTGGGACTCGCCGAACTCGGCCGGCGTCATCATCGACGCCGTCCGGGCCGCGAAGATCGCGCTGGACCGGAAGATCGGTGGCCCGATCCTGTCGGCCTCGTCGTACTTCATGAAGTCCCCGCCCGAGCAGTACGCCGACCACGACGCGCACGCCGCCGTCGAGGCGTTCATCAAGGGCGAGGTCGAGCGCTGACACGCTGACCACAGCCGCATCGATGGCCGGGTCCGCACGGACCCGGCCCTCGGGCGTTCAGTCGACCCGGAGTACGTCAGGACCAGGCGCGTTGCAGGGCGACCCGGGCCTCCAGTTCCAGCAGCGTCACCTTGCGCGGCAGGCCGCCGCCGAAGCCCACCAGCTTGCCGCCCGCCCCGACGATCCGATGGCACGGCACGATCACCGGGACCGGGTTCCGGTTGCAGGCGACCCCGACCGCCCGGGCCGCGCCCGGCTCGCCGACCGCCTTCGCCACCTCGCCGTAGGTGAGCGTCTCGCCGTACGGGATGCGGGTCATCTCCCGCCAGACCGCCCGCTCGAACTCGGACCCCCGACGTGCCGCCACGGGGACGGTGAAGTCGGTCAGCTCACCGGCGAAGTACGCCCGCAGCTCGGCCACCGCCCGGCCGGCCAGCCCGTCGACCGGCTCGTCGGTGGCGACGCCACCCGCCCGAAGTGCGTCCCGCAGACCGCCTCGTCGTCGGTGGCCACGGAGAACTCCCCGATCGGCGAGTCGAGCACGGTCCAGCGCATGAACCGATTGTCCCCCGCGGAGCCCGAACCACCACCGCCGGGCCGTCAGAGCAGCGCGACACCCAGGGGCGTCACTGGTGTGAGCAGCCGGCCGCCGCCCGACGTCACGGCCTCCCGCCCCACTGTCTTCCCCCGTGAGGCAAAGTTCCCCGACCCCGTGCGTCTGTAGTACGGAGGTGGACGGTGGCAGAGGTCATCGACGGGGAGTTCACCGCGTTCGTCAACGAGCGGGGTGACGCGCTGCTGCGCGTCGCGTACGCGCTCGCCGGCAACCAGCACGCCGCGGAGGACCTGCTCCAGAACGCGCTGGCCAAGGCGTACGCCCGGTGGCCGAGGATCCGGGGCGACGCGGAGCCGTACGTGAAACGGATCCTCTACCACGACCAGGTCTCCGGCTGGCGGCGTCGGGCGCGGCGCGCCGAGGTGCCGGTCGCGGAACTGCCGGAGCGGCCGGCGGCGGGCGACGGCGGTCACGACGCCGACCTGCGGCTCCTGCTGCGGGACGCGCTGCGGGCGCTGCCGCCCCGGCAGCGGGCCGTGCTGACCCTGCGCTACCTGGAGGACCTGAGCGTCGAGCGGACCGCAGCGATCCTCGGCTGCCGGGCCGGCACCGTTGCCAGCCAGGCGTCCCGGGCGCTGGCGAAGCTCCGGGAGCTGGTGCCCGCTCTCGACGAGCTGACCACGCGTTCGGAGGTGAAGTCATGACCAGGCCGGTGGAGGACGTACTGCGGGCAGCCGTACAGGATCTCGCGGACGGGGTCCGGCCGGCACCCGACCTGGCCGTCCGCGCGCTCGGCCGGGGCCGCCGGCTGCGGCGGCGCCGCCG
>NZ_JAEVHJ010000446.1:0-4197 GCF_016802855.1 Micromonospora sp. ATA51
ATCCCCACCGTGGGCGCCCGGCCGGAGAGCCGACCGGCCGCCCCCCGGGACGGCGGCACATCCGGCAGCGGAAGCGCCGGACGGACCGGAGGCGCGCCCCGTCGCGGAACGCCCGCCGACGCCCATTCCGGGATGGTCGACGGCGACCCGAACCGGCCGGGGGCTGGTGTGGGGGGTCCCGTGGATCCGGCCGCGACCGCCGTGATCCCGGCCGTCACCGGCCGGCCGGTCCGCCACCCGGGCCTGGATTCGACCGCGCTGATGGGTGCCGTACCGCCTGTCCCGGACACCGGCGACGCAGCCGCTGGCGAGGCCGACACCGCGGCCGAGCCGCCGCGCCCGCGCCGGGGCGAACGGGTCGTACGACTCCGTCCCGAGCAGACCGGCGAGGGCTACAAGAGCGTCTACTCCGAGCTGACCCGGCCCTCCTTCGCGTCCCGGCTGCGGTCCGGCGTCCGGCTGACCGGCGAGGTGCTGATCACCTTCGGCCTGGTGGTGCTGCTCTTCGCCGGCTACGAGATCTGGGGCAAGTCGGTCATCGTCGACGCCCACCAGGACGACCTGACCGGCCAGCTGGCCCAGGAATGGGCGCCCGACCCGACCGTCGGCCCGACCCGGCCCACCAAGAAACCGGCGCCGCCGGCGGAGGGCAAGCCGCTCGCCGGCCTCTACATCCCCAAGTTCGACAAGCACTGGGTCGTGGTCGAGGGGGTGACCCCGGACGACATCCGGTACGCCCCGGGCCACTACCCGAAGAGCGCGCTCCCCGGCGAGGTGGGCAACTTCGCCGTGGCGGGGCACCGCATCCGGGCCACCTTCTGGCGGCTGGACGAGCTGAACACCGGCGACGACATTGTGGTCGAGGGCAAGACCGAGTGGTTCGTCTACAAGGTCTACCAGAGCCACATCGTGAAGCCGTACCAGGTCGAGGTGGTGGCGCCGGTGCCGATGAAGCCGGACGCCACGCCGACGGAGAAGCTGCTCACCCTGACCACCTGCAACCCCAAGTTCGACAACTACCAGCGCCTGATCATCCATGCCCGGCTGGACCACGCCCAGGCCAAGTCGGCAGGTCGCCCGGCGGAGCTGGGAGGCTGACGATGTACGCGTGGATCTGGCGCAAGCTCCCGTTCGGGACGGCCGGCAAGCTGATCGGCTCGCTGCTGCTCACCGCCGCGACGGTGGCGCTGCTCTGGTTCGTGGTCTTCCCGTGGGCGGAGCCGCTGCTCCCCTTCGACGACGTCCAGGTCACCCAGGACTCCGGTGAGACCGGGCAGAACGGCGACCTCACCGTGCCCAGCAACGCGCCCACCGACGAGGTACTGCCGTACAGCACGGAAACGAACAACGCCCCGCCCCCCACCCCGAGCAGGTGAGCCGATGCGCGTCCTGGTGATCGACAACTACGACTCGTTCGTCTTCAACCTGGTGCAGTACCTCGGCCAGCTCGGCGTCGACTGCGACGTTCGGCGCAACGACGAGATCGACGTGGCCGAGGTCGGCCGGGTGGGCGCGGCGGGCGTCCTGCTCTCCCCGGGACCGGGCAGTCCCGACCGCGCCGGCATCTGCCTGGACGTCATCCGGGAGTACGCCGGCAAGCTGCCCCTCTTCGGCGTCTGCCTCGGCCACCAGGCCATCGGCGCGGCATTCGGCGCGACCGTCACCCGGGCGCCCGAGCTGCTGCACGGCAAGACCTCCGAGGTACGCCACTCCGGGGTCGGTGTGCTCGCCGGGCTGCCGGACCCGTTCACCGCGACCCGGTACCACTCGCTCGCCGTACTGCCGGAGACGCTGCCGGACGACCTGGAGGTCACCGGCCGGACGGAGTCCGGTGTGGTGATGGCCATGCGGCACCGGACCCTGCCGATCGAGGGGGTCCAGTTCCACCCCGAGTCGGTGCTGACCGAGGGCGGGCACCTCATGCTGGCGAACTGGCTGGCCGTCTGCGGCTACCCGGAGGCGCTGGAGCGGGCTCCGGAGCTGGCCGCCGAGGTGGACGCCCGCCGCCGGGCCGCCTTCGCCGCCGCCTGACCGGCCAGCTCACCGTTACTGAGTGGCCGCTCCGGGTGGCCGGGTGGTGGGCAACGGCCAGCCTCCACCGCTACCCGGCGTGGTCGGCGTGCCGCTGGGGGTCGGGCTGGTCGGGGTAACGGTGGGCTCGGGCGGCGCGAAGTCGACGTAGATGGTGACCCGCTTTCCCTTCGCCAGCTCTTTCCTGGCGTCGGGGCTCTGCCTGCCGACCTTCCCTGCCTGATCCGGTGCCACCTCGTCGCCGTCTAGCACCCGCACCTCGTACCCGGCGTCCTTCAGCGTCCTGACCGCCTGGTCCTTCGGGAAGCCGACGACGTTCGGCACCTCGGCTACGTTGCCCCGGGAGACCTTCACCTTGACGGTGCTGCCCTCGGGGACCTTGGTACCCGCCTTGGGTTCGACGTCGATGACCGTGTCCTTCGCCTCACCGCTGTCGACGTACTGCTCATCGACGGTGAGGTTCAGGGCCGCCAGCTGCTGCTTGACGTTGTCGAGCCGGTTGCCCACCACGGGCGGAATGGCGACCTGCTGCGGGCCGCCGCACAGCTGGTAGGTCACCTGGCGGTTCTGTTCCAGCTGCGTGCCGGCGGCCGGGTCCTGTTGGACCACCGTGCCCTTCGTGCAGTCCGTGCCGGCAATCGGATCACCGGGCTGCGGAATGAGCCCCGCCTGCTGGATCTGGGCCCGGGCGACGGCCTCCGCCTTGCCCTTGAGGTCCGGCACGGCCACCTTTTCGTTGCCGCCCTGGTTCTGCAGCAGGGCGCGACCAGGGCGATCACGGCGAGCACGCCGAGCGCCGCGAAGGTGGCGATCACCCAGGAGGAGCTCTTGCGCTTGCCCGGGTCGCCGACGCGGGCCGGGACCTGCCGGGTCTGCGGCCCCATCACCTGGGTCTGGTAACCCGCACCGGCGGCCGGGGCCATCGGGGCGGTCTCGTCCTCGCGCAGCACCGGAGTGGCCAGCACCGGCCGGCCGGCCGCCGCCCGCAACAGGTCGGCCCGCATCTCGCCGGCGCTCTGGTAGCGGTTGAGCGGGTTCTTCGACAGCGCCTTGAGCACGATCGCGTCGACCGCCGGGTTGACGTCGGGGTTGATGTCGCTCGGCGTCGGGGGCGCCTCCCGGACGTGCTGGTACGCGACGCTGACCGGGCTGTCCCCGACGAACGGCGGGTGCCCGCAGAGCAGTTCGAACAGCACGCAGCCGGCGGCGTACACGTCGGAGCGGGCGTCGACGGCCTCGCCGCGCGCCTGCTCCGGCGAGAGGTACTGCGCGGTGCCGATGACCGCGCTGGTCTGGGTCATCGTGGTGGCGCCGCTGGCCAGCGCCCGGGCGATGCCGAAGTCCATCACCTTGACCTGGCCGGTCTGGGTGAGCATCACGTTGCCCGGCTTGATGTCCCGGTGGATGATGCCGTGCCGGTGGCTGAACTCCAGCGCCGCGCACATGTCCGCGCAGATCTCCAGCGCCCGGCGCGGCTGGAGCCGCCCCTCGACGCCGAGGACCTCCTTGAGGGTCCGTCCGTTGACGAACTCCATCACGATGAACGGCAGCGTCTCGCCGGTCGGGGCGGTCTCCTCGCCGGTGTCGTACACGGCGACGATGGCCGGGTGGTTCAGCGAGGCGGCGTTCTGCGCCTCCCGGCGGAACCGCATCTGGAAGGTGGCGTCCCGGGCGAGGTCGGCCCGGAGCATCTTGATCGCGACGTCCCGACCGAGCCGGAGATCGCGACCGCGGTGCACCTCCGCCATGCCGCCGTAGCCGAGCAGCTCGCCGACCTGGTACCTGCCACCGAGCAGGCGGGCCTGCGCTGTCATCGCGTCTCTCGTCCTTCGCTCGTCGTCGTCTCGCCGCCACCGGGCTGGAGCCGTACCCCACGACGGTACGACGTCCGGCCCGGATCGTCGGCTCCGTGGGCCCGCACCGCGCCGGAGGTCACGCTCACCGGAGCGAGCGCCCCGGTGTCACCGGACGCCGCGCTCTTCCGGAAGTTGTAGGAAATCACGCCGGAGCAGAGCAGGACCAGCGCGGCCACCAGGATGGCGGCCCACCACAGGCCGGTCCGGGACCGGCGGGGGGCCGGCAGCGGCGGAGCCGGGGCGACCGGCGGCCGGGCGTACCCCAGGGGATTGTGCTGGCGGGGCGGCGGAACCGGCGCGCCCCACGCGG
>NZ_JAEVHJ010000447.1:0-4173 GCF_016802855.1 Micromonospora sp. ATA51
CAGGCCGCGAGGTAGTCGACGTTGACCTCCAGGCCGAGCCCGGCCGGGCCGTCCCCGGCCAGCACCAGGCCGCGGGCGGGCGGCGCGCCGGTACGCGGCGCGGGGCCGGCCTCGGCCACCAGCCGGCCGCCGATCAGGTCGTCGACCACCGCGAGACGGTGGCCCGGGTGAGGCCGGTCTCGGCCGCGATCTCGGCCCGGGAGGGCGGCCGGTCGGCGGTGGCGATCCGGCGGAGCACGACCGCGAGGTTGAGCTCGCGGAGGCTGCCCTGCCGGACGGCGCCGGCGGTGCTGGGGCTGGTCACCCCTTGACAGTGCCACACGGCGATCATTTAATTCAACCGTTGAACAAATTGCGGCGACACCATCGGAGGTCTGCCATGGCACCCCGTCCCACCCCCGCCGACAAGTTCTCCTTCGGTCTCTGGACGGTGGGCTGGCAGGCCCGCGACCCGTTCGGCGACGCCACCCGGCCCGAGCTGGACGCGGTCGAGGCGGTCCACCGGCTCGCCGAGCTCGGGGCGTACGGGATCACCTTCCACGACGACGACCTGGTCCCCTTCGGCGCGGACGCGGCCACCCGCGACGCCCGGCTGACCCGGTTCCGCAAGGCGCTCGACGAGACCGGCCTGGTGGTCCCGATGGTCACCACCAACCTCTTCACCCACCCGGTCTTCAAGGACGGCGGCTTCACCAGCAACGACCGCGACGTCCGCCGCTACGCGCTGCGCAAGGTGCTGCGCAACGTCGACCTCGCGGCCGAGCTGGGCGCCCGCACCTTCGTGATGTGGGGCGGCCGGGAGGGCGCCGAGTACGACCTGGCCAAGGACGTCCGCTCGGCGCTGGACCGCTACCGCGAGGCGGTCGACCTGCTCTGCCAGTACGTCGTCGACAACGGCTACCAGCTGCGCTTCGCCCTCGAACCCAAGCCGAACGAGCCGCGCGGCGACATCCTGCTCCCCACCGTGGGGCACGCGCTGGCGTTCATCTCCACCCTGGCCCGCCCCGACCTCGTCGGGCTCAACCCCGAGGTCGGCCACGAGCAGATGGCCGGGCTGAACTTCGCGCACGGCATCGCCCAGGCGCTCTGGCAGGGCAAACTGTTCCACATCGACCTCAACGGCCAGCGCGGCATCAAGTACGACCAGGACCTGGTCTTCGGCCACGGCGACCTGCTCAACGCGTTCGCCCTGGTGGACCTGCTGGAGCACGGCGGTCCCGACGGGGGTCCCGCGTACGACGGGCCGCGGCACTTCGACTACAAGCCCTCCCGCACCGAGGACATGACCGGGGTGTGGGCCTCGGCGGCGGCGAACATGCGGACGTACCTGCTGCTCAAGGAGCGGGCCGCGGCGTTCCGGGCCGACCCCGAGGTGGCCGAGGCCCTCGCGGCCAGCAAGGTCGCGACCTGGCCACGCCGACGCTGAACCCGGGCGAGGGCCACGCCGACCTGCTCGCCGACCGCACCGCGTTCGAGGAGTTCGACGTGGACGCCACGGCCGCGAAGGGCTTCGGCTTCGTCCGGCTCAACCAGCTCGCCGTCGAGCACGTGCTCGGCGCGCGCTGAGGCGGGTCGCCATGCCGCTCGTCGCCGGGGTCGACTCGTCCACCCAGTCCTGCAAGGTCGTCATCCGGGACGCGGAGACCGGCGCGCTGGTCCGGCAGGGCCGCGCGCCGCACCCGGGCGGCACCGAGGTCGACCCGCGGGCCTGGTGGGACGCCCTGCGCGCGGCCGTCGAGGCCGCCGGCGGGCTGGCCGACGTCGCCGCCGTCTCGGTCGCCGGCCAGCAGCACGGCATGGTCTGCCTGGACGAGGCGGGGGAGGTGGTCCGGCCGGCGCTGCTGTGGAACGACACCCGGTCCGCCGACGCCGGCCCGGACCTGGTCGAGGAGGCCGGCGGCGACGGGACCGGCCGCCGGTTCTGGGCCGAGGCGACGGGCAGCGTGCCGGTGGCCAGCTTCACCGCCACGAAACTGCGGTGGCTGGCCCGGCACGAGCCGGCGAACGCGGACCGGGTGGCGGCGGTCTGCCTGCCGCACGACTGGCTCACCTGGCGGCTGGCCGGCGCCCCCGAGCTGACCGCCCTGCGCACCGACCGGGGCGACGCCAGCGGCACCGGCTACTGGTCGCCACGGACCGGTGAGTACCGCCTCGACCTGCTGGAACGGGCCTTCGGCCGGCCCGTGTCTCGGTCAGCGAACCGATCTGGTTGACCTTCACCAGCACCGCGTTGGCGGCCTTCTCGGTGATGCCGCGGGCGATCCGCTGCGGGTTGGTGACGAAGAGGTCGTCGCCGACGATCTGGATCCGGTCGCCGACCGCCGCGGTCAGGGTCGCCCAGCCGCTCCAGTCGTCCTCGGACAGCGGGTCCTCGATGGAGACGATCGGGTAGTCGCCGATGAGCTTGGTGTAGTAGTTGCTCATCTCCTCGGCGGTCTTCGCACTGCCCTCGAAGGTGTACTTGCCGTTGTCGAAGAACTCGGTGGCGGCCACGTCCAGGGCGAAGACGATGTCGGTGCCCAACCGGTAGCCGGCCTTCTCCACCGCCTCGGCGATCAGGTCCAGCGCGGCGGCGTTGGTGGGCAGGTTCGGGGCGAAGCCGCCCTCGTCGCCGAGACCGGTCGACAGGTCCTTCTTCTTCAGCACCGACTTCAGCGCGTGGTAGACCTCGGCGCCGGAGCGCAGCGCCTCCCGGAAGCTCGGCGCGCCGATCGGCGCGATCATGAACTCCTGGATGTCGACGTTGGAGTCCGCGTGCGCGCCGCCGTTGAGGATGTTCATCATCGGCACGGGCAGCAGGTGCGCGTTCGGGCCGCCCAGGTAGCGGAACAGGCTCAGCTCGGCGCTGCCCGCGGCGGCCTTCGCGATCGCCAGCGAGACGCCGAGGATGGCGTTGGCGCCCAGCTCGGCCTTGTTGTCCGTGCCGTCGAGGTCGAGCATCTTCTGGTCGATCAGCCGCTGCTCGCTGGCCTCGTACCCGATGAGCTGGTCGACGATCCTGTCCTCGATGTTCGAGACGGCCTTTTCGACGCCCTTGCCCTGGTAGCGGTCCGCGTCACCGTCGCGCAGCTCGATCGCCTCGAAGGCGCCGGTGGAGGCGCCGGAGGGCACGGCGGCGCGGGCGATCGTGCCGTCGTCGAGCCCGACCTCGACCTCGACCGTCGGGTTGCCCCGCGAGTCCAGGATCTCCCGGGCGACGATTCCCTCGATGGTTGCCACTGAGTCGCTCCTCGTTTGTGTGTTCCGGTCCGGTATGGGCCGCGACGGTGCGGCTGAGGCAGGTGTTGCACGCAGCGTATCGGGCGACGCCCGGTCGCACGTCTCCACCCGGTGAGCGACGGACGTACGGACCCGCACGCGAATCCCACGCCCGACGAAGGGTGACACGGACATTCCCGGATTCTCGGGCGTCAACCGGCAACGGGTTTGCGAGAGGTCGCCTCGATCGACAAGGCTGGGCGCCATGCCCGCCGCCTCGACCACCCTCCGCGTGCTCGCCACCTCGGTCATCGCGTCGCTGACGGTCACCGGGTGTCAGGCGCTCGACGACGCCGGACAGGCCCTCGGCCGGGCCGACCTGGTCAACGACCTGGCCGCCCGGATGGACCGGGCGCTCGAGCAGACCTGGGCCGCCGACTACCAGCGCCCCGGCGGCAAGACCGCCTCGATCGCCCAGACGGAGGATCCGCTCCGGTCGGCGTACACCTGGCCGGCCGGCAAGATCACGGTGACCCAGGAGGCGTTCACCCGGTGCGCGACGACCGCCGGCCGCACCTCGTGCACCCTGCTGCCGCCGGTGCTGACCGCCGGGAAACCGTCGGTCGCCGTCTACACGGAGGCCGGCAAGCTCGGCCTGGTCACCCCGCCCGCCGTGATCAGACTGCTCACCGAGGCCGCCCTCGACCCGGCGGCGACCATCGAGCAGAGCGACACCACGCTCGCCGGACACCACGCCACCTGCGTCGACGTCACCCGCTCCGGTGACCGGTTCGACGCCTGCGTCACCACCGAGGGGGTGCTGGGCAGCTTCACCGGCACCCTGGACGGCAAGCCGGCGGAGTGCGACCGCTCGCGCGCCGTCCAGCGGGAACCGGACCCAGGCGAACGACCCGCCGGGGAGTTGCCGGCTCTCGGCCACCCGCTGTCCGTCGGCAGCGATGAAGGTCGGGTAGG
>NZ_JAEVHJ010000448.1:0-4132 GCF_016802855.1 Micromonospora sp. ATA51
CCCGTCGCCGGTCGCCCCGGCCGCCGCCAGCGGTACGCCGATCTCCGCGCCGCCCGCGCGCCCCGCACCCGTGCCGCCGATGCCGCACCGGGTGGACGCGCCGACCAACCGTCCGGTCTCCGCGCCGCCCCCGCCGCCGCCCGGCATCACCCCGATCCCCCCGGCGCAGCGCGGCAACATTCCCCCGGCCGAAGCCGGCGAGCCGTTCCGGCCCACGCTGACCACCGCCGCGATCAACAGCGCCCGCGCCGAACGGCAACGGACCATCATCCCGCCGCGCCCCAAGACCACCCCGGAGCCGGCGCCGCCCACCGGCGGCTTCAGCGCGACCGACCTGAGCGTCCCGGTGCCCACGCCCCGTCCCGGCCAGGAGTCCGCTCCCCCGGGGTCCCGGGCCAACTGGCCGCTGGTCAACAACGGCGACGAGCTCGCCGACGGCCCCGCCGAGTCGCCGGCCGCCTACTCGTACGGCGACCGGGACGCGCGGAAGGTCGACGCGCCGACGGACCCGGGCAAGAGTCGGGTCACCCCGCCCTGGCTCGCCGACGACCTGCCCCAGGAGCCCCCGATGCTGCGGCTGGTCGAGCCACCGCCGCTGGCCGACCGGGCGCTGCGGGACAGCCTGAACCCGCCGACCGACCCCGGGCTGGACGCCCGGCCGCTGCGGCTGGTGGAGCGGGCAGCGGCGGAGCGGGCCGAGGCGGAGCGCGCCGGCCGGTCCGGTCCCCGTGCCGATCTTCCCGAACCGCTCGAGCGGCGGCCCGCGCCGAAGGAGCACCGGCCCCCGCCGGTCTCCGACGAGGGCGACGGCGACCTGCTCATCTTCGCCCAGGCGAAGTCCGCCTGGTTCGTCGGCCACACCGAAGAAGAGTCCGATCTGGACTGGTCGACAACCGCGGACACCGGGTGGCAGGCCGCCGAGCAGGCGGCCCGCCCGGCGGTGGGCGCCGAGACGACGGCGGGCCTGCCGAAGCGGGTCCCCCAGGCCAACCTGGTTCCCGGCTCGCCGCTGCGCGACGAGCGTCCACTGCGGATCATCCGGAACGCGGCGAGCCTCGCCGAGAACACCACCGGTTACTTCCGCGGCTGGCGGCGCGGCCAGGAGATCGGCGGGTTCGCGGTGGGCGGCCGCCCCGGCCGGGAGTCGGCCGGCGGCTGGGACTTCAGCCGCGACACGGGCGACCGTGACGACGACCGGGAGTACGAGTACCGCTCCGCCGGCTACCGGTCCTGACCGGGGTTCCACCGCCCGCCACCTGCGTGTTCCTGCCCACACCCGGCTAGTTCGACGCCGGGGTCGAGGCGGCTGGGAGCATACCGGCGGAACTGCCGGCGGCGGGTGTCGCGGGGCGGGAAGGCGACTCCAATGGCGACACCGGCAACCGATTCCGCCGTGCTGACCCGTCGGGGCGTCCTCGCCGCGCTCGACGCTGACCAACACCACCATCGCGGCGCTCGCCCGCCGGGACTTCACCTTCCGCGACCTCCAGCGGCACGGCAACTTCAGCGGCTTCGCCCCGTACGGCTCGGAGGCGCTGCAACTGCTCGCCACCGCGGCCCCGTTGGCGAGCAGCGTCGACCGTGGACGGCTGCGCGCGTACCTGCAAACCGAGGGCATCGCCGGTGGGTACGCCTTCGCGCCGATCCGGCGCGGGGGCATGGAGCGGGACTCCCTCGGCCTCTACGTGGTCACCCAGGGCACCTGGACGCCGTACGCCTGACCGCCGGCGCGGCCCGCTCCCCATCGAGGGAGGGCGGGCCGCCACCGGCGGACAGCGAGAAGCGCCCGGTGACCGCCGAGGCTGTCACCGGGCGCGTCCTGACGCCGGTCAGGCGGGCGCGACCGCCCGCGAGCGACGCATGGACAGCACATACTCGACCAGCGAGATCAGCACGTGCTTGGTCGACTCCCGGTTCCGGGCGTCACAGGCCACCACGGGCACGTCGCTGGAGATGGCCAGCGCGTCCCGGACGTCCTGCGGGTCGTGGTACTGCATGCCGTCGAAGCAGTTGATGGCCACCAGGTACGGCAGCCGCCGGTGCTCGAAGAAGTCGATCGCGGCGAAGCAGTCGGCCAGCCGGCGGGTGTCCACCAGCACCACGGCGCCGATGGCGCCGCGGACCAGCTCGTCCCACATGAACCAGAACCGCGTCTGACCCGGCGTACCGAACAGGTACAGGATCAGATCCCGGTCGATCGAGATACGACCGAAGTCCATCGCCACCGTGGTCGTCGTCTTGCCCGGCACCTGCCGGGTGTCGTCGACGCCCACGCCGGCGGAGGTCATGATCGCTTCGGTGGTCAGCGGCGTGATCTCCGAGACCGAGCCGACCAGCGTCGTCTTGCCGACGCCGAATCCACCGGCGATAACGATCTTCGCCGACGTCACGCGCCCGCTCGGGGCCGGCGGCCGGTGCGACATGTCAGAGCCTGCGAAGTCCACTCAGCACCCTCTCCAGCAGTTCAGTGCCCACCGCGTCGTCAGAGTCGTCCAAAATGGTCGGCTCGTGGACCGCGACCAGGCCGTCCGTCGCCATGTCGGCGATGAGCACCCGGGCCACGCCGAGCGGAAGTTGCATCCGCGCCGCGATCTCGGCAAGCGATTGCACGCGTCCGTCACACAGCGCGGCGATGTACTGGTGCTCACGACCCTGGCCGCCATTACCACTGGCAGCGGCCCGGCCGCGCACCGTCGTCTCGACGAGCGCCTCCAGCGCGATGTCGAGCCGGGGACGGGTACGACCGCGGGTCACGGCGTATGGACGGACCAATGCTCCGGTCGGTTCGTCACGATCGGCCATGTCGCCGCTCACCTCCTTCGCACCCGTCACCGGCTCTCGCCCGGTGGTTCCCGTCGTTGTTCTCGTGTCGTTCCTGCCGTGCCGACCAGCTGGTCAGCTCGGTCAGCCCATCATCCCGACAGCAGTACGAGGCGCCGGGGTCAACGCGTCGCCCACCCGGTCGACGAGCAGCGCCATCTCGTACCCGACCTGCCCGACGTCGCAACTGCGCGCGGCCAGGACCGCGAACGACGAGCCGTCCGAGATGGACATCAGGAACAGGAAGCCGTTGTCCATCTCCACGACCGTCTGCAGCACCGCCCCGCCCTCGAAGCAGCGGGCGGCGCCCTGGGTCAGGCTGACCAGTCCGGACGAGATCGCGGCGAGTTGGTCCGCCCGGTCCCGCGGAAGGTCACGAGACGACGCGAGGAGCAGGCCGTCGGCGGAGACGGCGACCGCGTGCGCGACACCGGGCACCCGGTCGGCGAAGTTGGCCAGTAGCCATCCGAGATCCTGCGTAGTTGTCATCCTTGTTGCTCCTTCTGCCCGCTCCCGGCCACCGGCCCAGAGCCAGACTGCGAGGACTGCTGCCCGCCCGGGGTCGCCTCCGGGCCGGTCGAGTTGCTGTCGGTCGGGTTGTTACGCCCCCGCTGCACGCCCCGATGGTAGGCCGAGAGCAGACCCCGTACGCCTTCCGGCGTGCGGCGCTGCACCGAGGCCGACGGCTTCTCCACGCCGCCCGGGACCAGCTGCGCCATCGGCTTCCGCTTCGGCAGCCCCTTCTGGGTGGTCTCCGCCACCGGCACCTCGGTGGCCGCCGAGGCGGCCCGCCAGCCGTCGTCGGCCGCGGTCTGCCAGCCACCGGCCGGCGGCTGCTGCTGCGGCCGCCGGTTCGGCAGCGCCTCGGCGGGAGCGGGGCGGGCCCCACCGTTCGTGGCCGTCCCGTTGTCGCGCGGCGCTCCACCGGCTGTCGGAGTGTGTGCCATCGGTGCGTTACCTGTCGTCCCGGGTGGTGTCTGCTGCACGGCCCGACCGGCGGCGTCGACCTTGGCGAACTGCTGGGTCGCGGCGCCGTTCGCCGGGGCGGCCGGCGCGGTGCCCGCCTCCTCCGGCCCGGGCCGGCGAGTGCGGAACCAGGCCGACTCGAGCTCCCGGAAGATCGGCAGCTCCATCGTCTCGTCCGCGTACCGCTGGCGGTTCGCGGACTGCTGCGGCGTCGTCGGCCGGTTCGCAGCCGGCGGCCGGTTGACGGCCGGCGGCATGGCGGCCGGCGGAGCGGCCTCCGGGCGCGGCACCCGGGGCAGCTCGGTGGTCATGTCCAGGGCGGCGGCGAGCCGCTCCGGCACCGGCG
>NZ_JAEVHJ010000449.1:0-4124 GCF_016802855.1 Micromonospora sp. ATA51
CTCGGCGAGCAGCTCGGCGACCAGCGGGATGCGGGTGGCGAGCAGCTCGGCGACCAGCGGGATGCGGGTGGAGCCGCCGGCGAGCAGCACGCCGTCGAGCTCCGCCGGCCGCAGCCCGGCCGAGTGGACGGTCCGGGCCAGCAGGTCGACGGTCGCCTGCACGGCCGGCCGGATCATGTCCTCGAACCGCACCCGGCTCACCGGCACCCGGACCGGCCCGTTCGGCAGGGTCAGCAGCACGTCGGTCTCCGTCCCGACGGTCAGTTCGCGCTTGGCGCGGTCGCACTCGGGCAGCAGTCCGCGCAGCGCGGCGTGCGTCTCCCGGCGTCCGGCCGCGGCGAGTTCCCGGGCGAGCACGGTACGCACGTGCTCCGCCAGCGCCTCGTCGAAGTCGGCGCCGCCGATCCAGTCCAGCCCCTGGGGAAAGCCGAAGGTCTCGTAGGTGCCGCGCGGGGTGCGGCGGACCAAGGCCGCCTCGAAGGTGTTGCCCCCCAGGGCGTAGACGGCCGCCGTGCTGCCCGGGAAGCCGCGCGCCGCGTGGCTCTCGGCCACCGTGACCGTGCGGGGAAGCAGCGTCACGTTGCCCAGGCCGAGCTGCCACAGGGCGCTGTGCAGCAGCTCCCGCCGGTGCCCTCCCCAGCCCGCGGGGTGGCTGAGCACGACGGCCTCGGCGGGCTCGCCCTCGCGGTCGAGGACTCGCTGCACCACCCACTCCGCCAGCACCGCGGTCAGCACCTGCGGCGGGAACGGCTCACCGGCGAGCAGGAGGGGCACGTCGTCGCCGACCCGGCGGACGAACCCCCGTGCCGTCCGGCTCCCGTCCCCACCGTCCGGCGCACCGACCACGAGCGACCCGTCCGTGGCCAGGTGCAGCACCGACGGTACGGTCGCCGACCCGCCGTCCAGCGCGACCACCTCGGGTCGCGCCCAGGTCGCACCCCGCCGCCGGGCCACGCCGGCCGCGGTGTTGGTGCTTCCGATGTCGATCCCCAGGACGTACGGCATCCGTTTTCTTCCTTCACCGTGAGTTGGCCGGCCGGTGGCGACGGTGCGACACCGTGCGGCGACCCACCCCGGCGGAACCCCGTGGGCTCCTACGTTCGTACCAGAGATCACTCCGGCATCGGGACCCTAACTCTGGCCGGCCCGGGCCCCCCAGTCCCCCTAACAGGCGAGGCGGAAAGCACCCTAATGGGGCGGGGCGGATTGCGGGCAGATCCCCGATGACCGTGCCGGCCCGCTCCCATAGCGTCGCTGTCGACGATCAACGGTGGCTGACGCCAACGTCCGAGGAGAACCGGCACATGGACCAGACCCTGCACGACTTCGTGCTCAACCTGCTGACCGACCCCGACGCCAAGTCGGCGTTCGAACTCGACCCGGAGGGCGCGCTGCAGGCCGCCGGGCTCACCGACATCACCGCCGCCGACGTGCAGGACGTGGTCCCGCTGGTCGTGGACTACGCACCGGTGAACGGGCTCGCGCCGGTGACCGCGGTGGCCGGGCAGCTCGGGGTCGACCCGCTGCTGGCCGACACCACCAGCGTCGTCGCCCAGCTCCAGTCCGTGCCGCAGGACATCGCCATCGGCAGCTCCTACTCCGGTGTGGACGTCAAGGCCGGCGTCCTGGGCGCCATCGCCGTCGACCCGACGGGCGTCGCCGCCGGGGCGGCCGTGCTGCCCGGGATCGGCCTGGGCGTCGGGCCGGGCGGCGTCGACACCGACCTGATCGGCGTGCACGACGTCGCACACACCCTCGACGCCGACGTGGTGGGCGTGGTGGACACCGCGGCCGACCCGGTGGTCGGCGACGTGGCCGGCACCGTGGGCCACCCGGACGGTCTGCTCGACGGCACCGACGCCGGTCTGCTCGGCACCCCGGACGGTCTGCTCGGCGGTCACGGGCTGCTCGGCGGCGACGGACTGCTCGGCGGCACGCTCTCCGGCACCCAGGGCCAGGTCGCCGGTGTCGTCGGCCCACTCGGCGTAGACGACACCCTGGGCGGGCTCGGCATCAGCGACTCCGGCGGCGTGGTCCCGGACGTCGACGTGCCGTCCACGGTGGGCGGCGTGACCCACCAGGTGGATGGCGTCCTGTCCGGCGTCACCGGCACGGTGGGCAGCGTCACCGGTGACGTCACCGACGGTGTGGACGGCCACGCCGGGATCCACGGCGACGCTTCCGCGTCGGCCGGCGGCGGGCTGCTGGGCCTCGGCGACGGTCTGCTCTGACCGGGGTCCGACGGGAGCGGAAAGCCGGATCGGCACTGCCGATCCGGCTTTCTCCCTGTTTCGGCGCAGATCCCCTCTTGATAATTGATCCGAAATCCGCACACTTGGTGCGGTGATGGCGGGGATCTGGCTGGACGCGCTCGACGAGATCGCCCGTACGTGCCGCGAGCACGGACGGGCGGACCTATTGTTGGCGGTCCGGCAGAAGCGGGCTCAGCTGCTCGACCCGAAGCTGCGCGTCCTGGTCATCGGCGAACCGAACCAGGGTAAGAGCCAACTCGTCAACGCGATCGTGAACGCGCCGGTGTGCCCGGTCGGCGACGGGCGCACCACCGTCCTGCCGACGGTGGTGCAGCACGCCGAGGTCGCGTCGGCCACGGTGGTCCAGGCCGCGTCCGCGCCGGGGCGGGCCGCCGGCACGTCCGTTCCGGTGCCCGCCGAGCGGACCCCCGTGCCGCTGGACCAGATCGCCGCCGGGGTGGCCGGCACGCTCGGCCGCCGGCCCGGCGGCGTCCGGCGTACGTCGAGATCGGACTGCCGCGCGCGCTGCTCGGCGCCGGACTGATGCTGGTGGACACACCCGGCGCGACGAGGTGGCCGTGCTGGGCGCCGCCGCCCCGCCCGCCGCGCTCCACCACGCCGACGCGGTGCTGCTCGTCTCCGACTCGACCCGGGAACTGTCGGTGGCCGAGCTGAACATGCTGCTGCACGTCACCCGGCAGCATCCGAACGTGGCGGTGGTGCAGACCAAGACCGACCTGGTGCCGGACTGGCGCGCGGTCGCCGAGCGCAATCGGCAGCACCTGGCCGAGGCCGGCGTACCGGCGGCGCTGATCCCCGTCTCGGCGGCGTTGCGGCTGCGCGCGGCGGCCGCCGACGACCACGGGCTCAACGCCGAGTCGGGCTTCCCGCTGCTGATCGCCCGCCTGCAGCGGGACCTGACCGGCAAGGCCGACGTGCTGGCCCGGGCCTCGGTCGCGATGATCGCCCGCACCGTCGTGGAGCAGCTCGCCGCGCCGCTGCGCGCCGAGCTGGAGAGCCAGGAGGCGGAGGAGCAGTCCGGCCCGATCTCCCGGCTGCACGTGGCCCAGCGCGAGGTCGACGAACTGCGCCGCTGCTCCACCCGCTGGCAGAACACCCTCGCCGACGAGATGGCCGACCTGCTCTCCGACATCGAGTACGACCTGCGCGACCGGACCCGGCAGATCCTGCGGATGGTCGACGAGGCGTTCGACACGGCCGATCCGCTGGTCGCCTGGGACACCTTCCAGGAGTGGCTGCAACAAAGCCTGGTCGAGGCGGCGGAGGCGAACCACGAGTGGTTGGCGCAGCGCTGCGACTTCGCCGCCCGGCGGGTCGCCGGCAACTTCGCCCGGTACGGCTACGACGTGCTGCCGCCCTGGTCCATGACGGTGCCGGAGGATCTCCTGGACCGGCTGCCGGAGATCGAGCGCCCGACCATCGACCGGTTCACCGTGAGCCAGAAGGCGATCACCGGCATGAAGGGTTCCTACGGTGGCCTGCTGATGTTCGGCCTGGTGATGACGCTGGCCGGCATGCCGATGATCAACCCGGTCTCGATCGGCGCCGGCGCGCTCTTCGGCGGCAAGAGCATCCGGGACGAGAGCAGGCAGCTGCTCCGCCGCCGGCAGGCAACCGTCAAGACGGCGGTCCAGCGGCACGTCGACGACTTCTTCGTCCGGACGACCAAGGAATGCCGGGACACCACCCGGCAGGTGCAGCGGATGCTCCGGGACCACTTCACCGCGCTGACCGAGGAGTTGCAGGAGGCCATCATCCAGTCGTTCCGTACCGCGAAGCAGGCCGCCGACACCGACGCGGCGGTCCGCGACCAGCGGCAGCGCGAGATTCGGCTGAAGATGACCCGGCTGG
>NZ_JAEVHJ010000450.1:0-4114 GCF_016802855.1 Micromonospora sp. ATA51
CGCCGTCGACTCAGGGGTCGTCGCGCGCCGGTCAGCCGCGCGGGTCGCGCCACATCGGAGTGGAACGCCGACCCGTCGGGCAGTCGGAACGGCTCGGCGGCCCGGTAGCCGTGCCGGGCGTACAGGTCGCGGCTGCGCTCGCTGCTGGCCTCCAGGTACCCGGGCACCCCTTCGGCGTCGAGCACGGCGTGGTGGTGCCGCAGCAGCGCGCTGCCCAGCCCCCGCCCCTGCAGCCGCGCCTCCACCGCCAGGAACGCCAGGTGATGGTGGTCGGCGTGCGGGTGGTTCGCCTCGAACAGCTCGTCGAGGTGCTGGAACCGGGGCGTCCACTCGCCGCAGGCGGCGGCCAGCCGGGCGTCGTAGTCGACGGGTGGCGGGGCCGGCTCGCCGGCCTGCGGGAACCAGACCGCCACCGCCGACCGGTCCGCGGTGCCGTGCACGATGCCGTGCCGCATCGCGTGGTCGACCAGGATCTCGAAGTTGTCGGCGAGCACCGCCTCCCGCTTCGCCTCGTCCGGCACCAGCCAGCGGGTGACGTCCAGGTGCCGGAACGCCTCGGCGATCCGCTCCGCGACCCCCCGGGTCTCCGCCGGCCCCAACCGCTCGATGGGCGCCTCGGTCACCGGGCCGCCTCCACACCGGCCGGCGCCGGCTCGGGGGTGACCAGCGGCGCCTCGGCGACCGCGCTCTCCGCGCCCAGCCCGATCCGGGCGTACACGTCCGGCCGGCTGCCGCGCAGCACCAGTCCCCAGAGCAGCCCGAGCAGCGCCGCGACCGGGTAGACCGCCGGGATCGCCCAGCGCAGCGGCGAGTCCGGGGCGACGCCGAGCAGGATCGCGAAGTTGTCCACCGCGACCACGATGACGGCGGTGAGGGCGATCGCGGCGAGGCCGGGGGCGATCGCCCGCCGCCACAGGGTCTCCCCCGTCCGCGTCCGGGCGAAGAAGGCGATCACCGCGACCGAGGTGGTGGCGATCAGCAGCAGCACGCCGAACCCGCCGCCGGTGCCGCCCCAGAAGAACAACTGCACCAGCGGGTCCCAGCCGGCGACCGCGTAGAGCACGATCACGACCAGCCCCAGCAGGCTCTGCGCCAGCGAGGCGACCCGCGGCGCGCCGGTGCGCGGCGAGGTCTGCCCGAACAGCGCCGGCAGCACCCGCTCCCGGCCGAGCGCGAAGGCGTACCGGGCGGTGGTGTTGTGGAACGAGATCATCGCCGCCAGCAGCGAGGTGAGGAAGAGCGCCTGGCCGATCGTCACCGCGGTGTCGCCGAGGTGCGCCCCGGCGAGGTTGAAGATGAGCGCCGTGCTCTGCTCGCGGGACGCGTCGACGATCCGGGCGGCCGGTCGCGACGGTCATCGTCCAGGCCGAGAAGGCGTACAGCGCGGCGATGATGGCCACCGAGAGGTAGGTGGCCATCGGCACGGTCCGCTTCGGGTCCTTGCTCTCCTCGCTGAACACCACCGCGGACTCGAAGCCGGTGAAGCCGGTGGTGGCCAGCACCAGGATCGCGCCCACGCCCGGCACCAGCAGGTTGTCCGGCGACAGGGTGGCGAAGCTGACTGAACCGCCCGCCGGGTGGCTGACCTGTGCGACGTCGAAGACGAGGATGACCAGGATCTCGGCGACCAGCAACACGGCCAGCACCATGCCGTTCACGTCCACCCGCAGCAGGCCGAGGATCGCGACCAGCGCCCAGGCGACCAGCGCCACCACCCACCAGGCGGGCGAGCCGCCGAAGATCTGCTGGAGCACCGGCTCGGCCGCGGCGCCGATCGCGCCGTAGAGCCCCACCTGCAGCGCGTTGTACGCGATCAGCGCGACCCAGGCCGCGCCCACCCCGGCCGCCGGCCGAGCCCACGGGCGACGTACGCGTAGAAGGCGCCGGCGTTGGTCAGCCGGCGGGCCATCGCCACGTAGCCGACCGAGAAGAGCGCGAGCACCGCCGCGACCACCAGGAACGCCAGCGGGATGCCGGTGACGCCGGTGACCGCGTACCCGGTGGTGACCACCCCGGCCACCACGGTCAGCGGGGCGGCGGCGGAGAGGACGAAGAAGATGACCGACGGTACGCCGAGCCGGCCACGGGCCAGGGAGTCGGAGACGTTGCTGGGACGGTCGACGGTGGCTGCAGGGGGCATGGGGCCACTCCGGTTCGAGGGGAGGGATGAGGGGTTGGTGGGTCAGGGGAAGCCGCGCAGCACCGCGGCCCCGACGGCGGCCTCGGTGTGCCCGACCAGTTCCTTCAGCGGCGCCGGCAGCGCCGGGACGACGACGCCCAGCCGGTGGTGGGCCAGCGGCCCGGCGCTCCAGAGCACCTCGCGGGTCAGCCCGGTGGCGGCGACCAGACCGAGCAGCAGGGCGTCCGGCACGGAGGGGGGCTCCGGGCGCTCCAGCAGGGTCCGCAGCCGGGTCGCCGGCCAGGCCGCCGCGTTGAGGTCGACCGGGACGTAGCTCAGGCTGGTCCGCAGCAGCCGGCGGCTCTCCTGCCGGCGCAGCACGCCGGCGCGGGCCAGCCGCTCGCCGACCGAGCTCACGCCCGTCTGGGCCAGGAAGCTGAGCCAGGTGCGGACCGCCTGGTGCTGGGGTTCCCCGATCAACTGGTCGAGCACGGTGTGCGCGAGCGCGTCGGCCGGCGGCCGGCGGTCCAGCACCGTGACCAATCCAGCAGAGACGGTGATCCGTCCGAAAAGGACCAGCTCACCGAGCAGGCCGGCGGCGAGCCCCAGCCCGGTCGCCGCCGGATGCAGCTTGGCCTTGCCCCGGCTGTCGTTGTGGGCGACCAGGAAGAACTCATCAGCGATGAGCAAACGAGCCTCCGGCCTGTCCACATACGATCAACACCGGACAGAGGATGCACCTTGCACTATTGCAATGCAACTCCCGAATTCGACGGTTGCACTCCGTGCGGGCGCGACCTGCGGATCTTGGCGTGACAGACTCGGAGGGTGACCGCCAGCCCCACCGTTCGCCGCCGCCGGATCGCTCGGGAACTTCGCCAACTGCGCGAGCACGCGGGGATGACCCTCGATGTCGCGGCCCGCCAGCTCGACATGTCCAAGAGCAACCTCTCCCGGATCGAGAACGCGCAGATCGGCATCAAGCCCCGGGACGTCCGCGCCGCGCTCGCCCTCTACCAGGTGACCGGCTCCGACGCCGAGGCACTGATCGAAATCGCCCGGGGGGCGCAGCAGCGCGGCTGGTGGCAGAACTACAGCGACGTGCTGCCGGAGTGGTTCGAGTTCTACGTCGGACTGGAGGCCGAGGCGGCCACCCTGCGGACGTACGAGGCCGATTGACCGCGCTCGACCTGTCCCGGGCGGACTGGCGCACCAGCACGCGCAGCAGTGGCAACGGCAACTGCGTGGAGGTCGCCGCGGTGGGCGGTCGGATCGCCGTGCGGGACAGCAAGGACCGCGGCGGGCCGGCACTGGTCTTCCCGCCGACGGCCTGGGCGGCCTTCGTCACCGGCGTGGACGGGGTGCGCCGGGACTGAGCACCGGGTGCGAGAGTGGGACTGTGCTCTCCGACGTACCCCTCGACCTGCCGGTCCGGCCGGTGCTCCCGGCGCTGCTCAGGGCGCTGCGGGCGGCCGGCGACGCGGTGCTGGTGGCGCCGCCCGGCACCGGCAAGACGACGCTGGCCCCGCTCGCGGTGGCCGACGAGGTCGCCGGCCGGGTACTGATCGCGCAGCCCCGCCGGGTCGCCGCCCGGGCCGCCGCCCGCCGGATGGCCGGCCTGCTCGGCGAGCCGGTGGGCGAGCGGATCGGGTACGCGGTCCGGGGCGAGCGCCGGGTCGGACGGGCCACCCGGGTCGAGGTGGTCACCACCGGCCTGCTGCTCCGCCGCCTGCACCGCGACCCGGAGCTGCCCGGGGTCGGGGCGGTGCTGCTCGACGAGTGTCACGAGCGGCAGCTCGACGCCGACCTGGCGCTGGCCTTCGCGGTGGAGGCCCGTGGCACGCTCCGCCCCGACCTGTGGCTGCTGGCGATGTCGGCCACCCCGCAGACCGACCGGTTCGCCGCGCTGCTCGGCGCCGCCGGCCGACCCGCGCCGGTCGTCCGGGCGGAGGCCGCGCTGCACCCGGTCACCCGGGTCTGGGCGCCGCCGCCCCG
>NZ_JAEVHJ010000451.1:0-4113 GCF_016802855.1 Micromonospora sp. ATA51
GGTCGGCCCTGCTGACCGACCTGGCCGGCGCCGAGCTGGCCGCCGGGGCGGGCCTGCCGACGCTGGTGGTCGACGACCCCCGGGCGGTGCTCGGCGACGTCGCCGCCACCGTCTACGGCGACCGACCGCGGGACTGACCGTGATCGGGGTGACCGGCACCGCCGGCAAGACCTCCACCAGCTACCTGATCGAGTCGGGGCTGCGCGCCGCGGGCCGCACCACCGGCCTGATCGGCACCGTGGAGACCCGGCTGGGCGACCTGGTGATCGACAGCGTGCGGACCACCCCGGAGGCGACCGACCTGCACGCCATGCTCGCCGTCGCCGGGGAGCGCGGGGTGGACGCGGTGGTCATGGAGGTGTCCAGCCACGCCCTGGCCATGGGCCGGGTCGGCGGGGTCCGCTTCACCGTCGGCGGCTACACCAACTTCGGCTCCGACCACCTGGACTTCCACGCCGACTCGGCGGACTACTTCGCGGCGAAGGCGAAGCTCTTCGACGGGCGCTGTGCGGTCGAGGTGCTCAACCACGACGACCCGGCGCTGCGACCGCTGTTCAAGCCGGCCACCGTCAGCTACTCGGCGGCCGGCGACCCGGCCGCCACCTGGTGGGCCGACGGGATCGACGACGAGGGGTACACCCAGCGCTTCACCGTGCACGGCCCGGACGGGCTGGCCCTGCCCGCCGTG
This sequence comes from Micromonospora sp. ATA51, assembly GCF_016802855.1. NCBI lineage: Bacteria > Bacillati > Actinomycetota > Actinomycetes > Micromonosporales > Micromonosporaceae > Micromonospora > Micromonospora sp. ATA51. The sequence continues at coordinate 689 of NZ_JAEVHJ010000451.1, forward strand.
GTGGCGCTGCCAGGCCGGCACAACGTGGCGAACGCGTTGCTGGCCGTCGCCACCCTGGTCGCCGCCGGGGTGGACCCGGCCACCGCGGTCGCGGGGGTCTCCGCCTGCGGCGGCGTGCCGGGGCGGCTGGAGCTGGTCAGCGGCGACGCGCCGGTGCGCGGGGTGGTGGACTACGCGCACAAGGCGAACGCGATCGAGGCCGTCCTGGTCGCGCTGCGCGGCCTGACCGCCGGCCGGTTGATCTGCGTGATCGGCGCGGGTGGCGACCGGGACCGGGGCAAGCGGCCGGTGATGGGCGCCGCCGCGGCGGAGGGAGCCGACGTGGTGCTGGTGACCGACGACAACCCGCGCACCGAGGACCCGGCCGCGATCCGGGCCGAGGTGCTCGCCGGGGCGTACGCGGCGAGCGCCGCCGCCCGGATCATCGAGGCGCCCGGCCGGCGGGATGCCATCGCCGAGGCGGTCCGGCTGGCCGAACCGGGCGACGTGGTGGCGCTGCTGGGCAAGGGGCAGGAGCGCGGCCAGGAGATCGCCGGCGAGGTGCTCCCGTTCGACGACCGGGTCGAGCTCGCCGAGGCGTTGCGGGCCGCTTCGGTGACCTGGCGGGTCGACGGTGATCCCGCTGACCCTGGCCGAGGTCGCCTCGGCCGTCGACGGGCGGCTGGTCGCCGCCGACCCGGACGCCCGGGTGACCGGGTCGGTTGCGTTCGATTCCCGCAAGGTCACCCCGGGTGGGCTCTTCGTGGCGTTCCCCGGTGAGAAGGTGGACGGGCACGACTACGCCGCCCGGGCGGTCGGGGCCGGCGCGGTGGCGGTGCTCGGGACCCGGGAGGTTCCCGGCGTGCCGATGGTGCTGGTCGACGACGCCCTCGCGGCGATGGGACGCCTGGCCCGCGCGGTGGTCGACCGGCTGCCCGGCCTCACCGTGATCGGCCTGACCGGCTCCTCCGGCAAGACCACCACGAAGGATCTGATCGCCCAGCTCACCGTGCGGCTCGGTCCGACCGTGGCGCCGCCCGGCTCGTTCAACAACGAGCTGGGTCACCCGTACACGGCGCTGCAGGCCGGGCCGGAGACCCGCTACCTGGTGATGGAGAAGGGCGCCCGCGGGGTGGGGCACGTCCGCTACCTGTGCGAGGTGGTGCCCCCGCGGATCTCCGTGGTGCTCAACGTCGGGGTCGCGCACATCGGCGAGTTCGGCTCGGTGGAGACCATCGCCCTGGCCAAGGGGGAGCTGGTCGAGGCGCTGCCCGCCGACGGCCTGGCCGTGCTCAACGCCGACGACCCGCTGGTCGACGCGATGGCCGCCCGTACCCGGGCCCGGGTGGTCCGCTACGGCGAGGCGCCGCACGCCGACGTGCGGGCCGTGGACGTGGCGCTGGACGGGCGGGGCCGGCCGTCGTACACCCTGGTGACGCCGGAGGGCAGCGTGCCGGTGCGGCTCGGGCTGACCGGGCGGCACCAGGTCTCCAACTCCCTCGCCGCCGCGGCGGTGGCCCGCGAGCTGGGGATGCCCCTGGCCGAGCTGGCCGTCGCCCTGGGCGAGCTGGGGCTGGTCTCGACCCGCCGGATGGACGTCTTCGAGCGCTCCGACGGGGTCACCGTGATCGACGACTCGTACAACGCCAACCCGGCCTCGATGGCCGTCGCGCTGCGGGCGCTGGCGGGCCTGCGCGGGCAGGGGCGTACCGTCGCGGTGCTCGGCTACATGGCCGAGCTGGGGACGTTCGAGCGGGAGGGGCACCAGCAGGTCGGCCGGCTCGCGGCCGAGCTGGGCGTCGACCGGCTGCTCGTGGTGGGCGAGCTGGCGGCGCCGATCCAGGAAGGCGCGACAGCGGTAAGTGACTGGGGAGGAGAGTCGGTGCTGCTCACCGATCAGGCGGCGGCCGTCGAGGTGCTGCGGGGCGAGCTACGTCCGGGTGACGTGGTGCTGGTGAAGGGCTCCCGGTACCGCACCTGGGAGGTGGTCGACGCGCTGCGCGAGGCCACCGGGGAGGGGGTCACCTCATGAGGGCGGTCATCGTCGCCATCGGGGTCGCCTTCCTGATCTCGCTGCTCTGCACCCCTATCGCGATCAAGGTCTTCACCCGGCTGAAGGCCGGCCAGCCGATCCGGGCCGAGGGCCCGGCCATGCACCAGGGCAAGAAGGGCACGCCGACGATGGGCGGCGTGGTCTTCATCCTGGCCACGGTGATCGCGTACGTCGCCGGGCACCTCGCGCTGACCACCCTGCCGGACGCCCAGATCGCCCAGGTGGAGCCGACCATGACCGCGCTGGTGCTGCTCGGCCTGATGGTCTTCTCCGGCGCGGTCGGCTTCATCGACGACTTCCTCAAGGTCCGCAAGCGGCACAGCGGCGGGCTGAACAAGCGCGGCAAGCTCGCCGGCCAGATCCTGGTCGGGACGATCTTCGGCATCGTGGCGCTCTACTTCCCGAGCCGGATGTACGACGTCACGGGCGCCCGGACCAACGCCGAGACGGTGGGCAGCACCACGCTCAGCTTCATCCGGGACATCCCGGCGCTGGAGATCGGCAAGGTCGCCTCGGTGATCGTGATCATCCTGGTGGTGATGGCGGCGACCAATGGGGTCAACCTCACCGACGGCCTGGACGGCCTGGCCACCGGCGCCTCGGTGATGGTGCTCGCCGCGTACGCGCTGATCGCTTTCTGGCAGTACCGGCACTGGTGCGCGGACCCGAACTACACCGAGGCGTACTGCTACACGGTCCGGGACCCGCTGGAGATCGCGTTGATCGCCGGCGCGGCGGCCGGGGCCTGTGTGGGCTTCCTGTGGTGGAACACCTCTCCGGCCCGGATCTTCATGGGCGACACCGGCGCCCTCGGCCTGGGCGGCCTGATCGCCGGCATGGCGATGTCCACCCGGACCATCCTGCTGCTGCCGATCATCGGCCTGCTCTTCGTGATCATTACGATGTCGGTGGTGATCCAGATCATCTCGTTCCGGACCACCGGCAAGCGGGTGTTCCGGATGTCCCCGCTGCAGCACCACTTCGAGCTGGCCGGCTGGAGCGAGGTCAACATCGTGGTCCGGTTCTGGATCATCGCCGGGATCGGCGTGGCCATCGCGCTGGGCCTGTTCTACAGCGAATTCCTCGCCGCGGTCACCTGACCCGGCACACCGACGGCGCGAAGGAGGGGCCCGGGTGGCCCCTCCTTTCCCGTTCCGACACGCCGACCGGCCGGTTGCGCCACGGGCGGGCCGACCCAGCCGCGATGATGGGCGGGTGGGGGAGGAACGAGACACCGAGGGCACGACCGAGACGCAGATCCGCCGACCGCCCGTGCCGCCGCGGCCGGCGGAGCCGCCCGGCGCGCTGTTCGGGCTGGACGCGGCCGGCGGGCTGGCCGCGCCGGCACCCTGGCGTACCTGCTGGGGGTGCGGCACGCCTTCGACGCCGATCA
>NZ_JAEVHJ010000452.1:0-4108 GCF_016802855.1 Micromonospora sp. ATA51
GCGCGCCGCGCGGGGACCGAAGCCGCTCCCTCCGGCCACGACGTGCGATTCGACGAGGTGACCGTCAGGTACCGGACGGGGGCGGCCCCGCCCTGGACCGGGTCAGCCTCGACCTGCCGGCCGGCCGTCGGGTCGCCGTGGTCGGGCCGAGCGGGGCCGGCAAGAGCACCCTCGCGGCGGTGCTCACCGGCGCGGTACGCCCCGACACCGGCCGGGTCACCCTGGACGGGCTCGACGTGTCCGCGTACCCGGCCGAGGACCTGCCCCGGGCGATCGGCGGACTCCTCGCCGAGGCGTACGTCTTCCACGCCTCCGTACGGGAGAACCTGCTGCTCGGCCGCCCCCGAGCGAGCGAGGCGGAGCTGACCGCCGCGACCCGGGCGGCCGGCCTGCTCGATTGGGTACGCGCCCAGCCGGCGGACTGGGACACCGTGGTCGGCGAGGAGGGTGGGCAGCTCTCCGGCGGGCAGCGGCAGCGCCTCGCGCTGGCCCGGGCGCTGCTGGCCGCGCCGGCGGTGCTGGTGCTGGACGAGCCCACCGAGGGCCTCGACCCGGCCGCGGCCGACGCGGTGCTCGCCTCGGCGCTGGCCGCCACTCCGGCCGGGCACTCCGTGCTGCTGATCAGCCACCGGCTCAGCGGCCTGGCGGGGCTGGACGAGATCGTGGTACTCGACGCCGGCCGGGTGGTGCAGCGTGGCCGGCACGCCGAACTGGTGGCCCGGCCCGGCTGGTACCGGGAGCAGTGGCTGCTCCAAGCGGCGGCGGAACGCGGCTATCTGGCCCTGACTCCCTGAGCGGTCTCCGGGAAATCCCCGGACGCGCCGGGTGGGGCGGGGTGGCAGGGTGAGGCCATGCGGGGGTACGACGGCGTGCTCGTGGAGGAGCGCCTGCGGGAACTGGCCGGGCGCCTGCGTGGGCCGGCCCGGTTGAAGACCGACCTGCTCACCGAGGCGCGGCACGCGCTCCTGGACGCCGCCGAGGCGTACCGGGCGGACGGCCTGCCGGCGGCGGAGGCCGAGCGGCGCGCGGTCGCCGAGTTCGGCAGCTCTGCCCAGCTCGCCCCGGGTTACCAGGCGGAGCTGGCGGCCGGGGCGCTGCGCGGGCTGGCGGTGCGGGCGCTGGCGGTGGCGGTGGCGCTGATGGTGGGGGGCGATCTGACCTGGCGGGGCGCCCACTGGCGGGGCGGACCGCACCCGAGGGCTACCAGCTGTTGTCCGCCTCGCTGAACGGGATCTGGGGGACGGTCGCCGGGCTGGCGCTGGCCGGGCTGCTGCTGGGCTTCCTCGCCGCGCGGTACGGGTCGGCCCGGCTGCCCGCCTGGGGCGGGTGGTCGGCTTCGGCCTGACCGGCGCGCTGGGCGTCGGCGCGCTCGCCGGCGGCGCCCTGCTCGCCTGGTCGATCGGGCTCTGGCAGGCGGCCCTGACCTGGCCGCCGATGATGGTCGGGGCGGTGCTGGCGAGCGCGGCCTGGTTCGCCCTGGCCCGGGCCGCCCGGTCCTGGCTGCTGGCCATCCGGTGACGCGGTGGGCGCCTGCCCGCCACCGGTGCAGCGGGCGGCGCCGGGGGAACTCGCACCGGACGGGGCGGTGAGCCGTCTTCTCAGGCGGGTGCGGTCGGCGCTTGGTCGGCGCCGAGGAACCGGCCCACCGTCGCGCTGAACTCGCGCCAGCCGGCCCGCTCGCCGGCCAGCGCGCGCCCGCCGGCCTCGGTGAGCTGGTAGGTCCGTCGTTCCCGGCCGTTGACCGTGCTCCACGAGCTGGCGACGTAGCCCGCCCGTTCCAGCCGCCGCAGCGCCGGATAGATGGTGCCCGTGGGCAGGTCCAGCGTGCCGTCGCTGCGTGCCCGGAGCGCCTCGATGATCGCGTACCCGTGGAGTTCGCCCTGCTCCAGGACCGCCAGCAGCAGCGCGTCCAGGTGTCCGTGCAGCGCCTGGGCCTTCATGCGTAGTAACGCTACTTGTCCGCCCGCCGGGATGCCACCGGGGTGCGGTCCCGGCCTCGTCGGGTCGCCCACTAGGGTATGTGCCCAGAGTCACTCGGCGGCCGCAAGGTGCGCCGGGTGGGCAAACCCGAAAGCACACGGAGGTCAGCGTGGCCCGCCAGTCGCCCCAACGGCCCGACGCCGACGAGCCCGAGCTCGACGAGAGCACCGCGTCGGCGGCAGCAGACGAGGCGGAGGACGACCGCCCGGCGGCCGACCGCGCCCTCTGGGACGAGCTGCGGATCGACCCGGTGGAGATCGCCCTGCCCGCCGGCACCGGCTTCACCCTGCGCGCGTACCGGCCGGCGCGGGAGCTGACCCCGACCGACGTCGCCGAGCGCGACGAGGACGACCCCTTCCTGGCCCGCCGCCAGGTCGTCGAGGCCGAGGACGAGGACCAGGAGGTGGTGATCCTCGACGAGGAGTTCGCCGCCCTGTCCGAGGACGAGGACGAGGAGCGGCCCGCCGGTCGCCGGCGCGGCGCCGCCGAGGCGGCCGAGGAGAAGGCCGAGGCCGACGAGGACGAGGACGAGGACACCGCGGGCGACGAGGAGGTGCCCGCCTTCCTCAGCTACCGCGGCCGGCTGCTGCTGTTCAAGACGCCGGAGTCGCTGGTCAGCTTCGTCCGATCCGGCGCGCCCAACGACCTGTCCCAACTGGACAGCTGGACTGAACTGTCCGAACGGGTGGAACCGGCCGACATCGCCCCGCTGGACGAGGACACCTACGAGCTCGACCTGGTGGTGGAGAACCTCCGCGGCGGGCACGACACGTGGGACCCCACGCTCCTGATCGAGGCCGGCGAGGTTGCCCGTGACCTTGCGTACGCGCTGCGGCTACCCGCGGTGCTGGACATGCTCTCCGCGGGCTCCAGCCTCGACGACCTGGACGAGGCGCTGCGGGCGTCTGTCAACGGCGGAATCGGTGCTTTCCTGGGCCGACGGCGGCTGAAGAAAATCGGGGCACAAACCGCAAGTTTGGGTTGGCGCACCATTGTCGGCAAGATCTCTGCTGTCGTGGACTGGCGCGACTGACCCGTAACGGGGAGCATCAGTCTCTGGCAGAAGTAACGATCTGTGTCCCGGGAGGAGGACGACGCCGTGGCGCTCGTGCGCGTGTACTGCGGTCTGGCCTCGGCGGATCCGGCCGACCGACCGGCTTCGACCGGTTCGGCGCTGACGTCCGCTGTGGTCGACGACGCAGGCCGTCTGCTGCATGTCTGCGAGATCAGCGACGACCCGGCGGGCTACGCCCAGCTGGTCGCGCTGCTCGTGGAGCGGTCGGGCGGGCCGAGCGGTGCGGCCATCGCCGCCGACAGCGACGACCACACGGTCACCTCGCTGCTCAGCGCGGCCGGTCGTCCACTGGCGATCGCGGACGACGACTCGGTGGACGACTTCGCCGAGCGCTTCGCCGACGACGACTCCCTGGAGGAGATGCAGTCCCCGCCGGCCGAGCGTCGCGCCGTCGGGCTGGCCCGGGCGCTGCAGGCCGGCGCGCTCTCCGCGGTTACCCTGCCGGCCCCCCGCGACCTGGCCAACTACAAGCAGGTGCTGGCCGCGCACGCCGCCCTGGCCAACGGGCGGCACTCCGCCGCGGTGGCGCTGCGGGAGGTGCTGCGGGAGCTCTACCCGGCCGCGCTGCGGGCCTACCCGGACCCGGCCGGGCCCGTCTCGCTGGCGGTCCTCGACGCGCTGCCCGAGCCGGGCATGCTCGGCGGCACGGTCGCCCGGGGCCGCGAGGTTGCGGTCGCCGCGGACCCCGTCGCCGCGCACCTCGTCGCCGAGGGCGTCGCGCGTGCCGACCAGATCAACGACGCGATCACCGCCCTGCGGGTCGCCATCTCCGAGACGCCCCGCCGGGCCACGGTCAACCGGGTGCTCACCTCGGCAGTCGCGGAGACCGTGCGGCAGGCGGTCGCCTCCGTCCGGGCCTGCGACGCCGCCTGCGAGGCCCTGGTCGGCGCCCTCAGCGCCCGAGTCACCACGCCCGCTCCGGTTCCCGGCCGGCGGGCCGCCGCCCGTCGGAGCGAGCAGGTCGGCGAGCTCGCCGGTCTGACCGGCACCACCGCGACCGGCCTGCGGACGATCCGGCCCGCGGAGCCCGAGCCGGTGGGCCGCCGCAGCCGT
>NZ_JAEVHJ010000453.1:0-4103 GCF_016802855.1 Micromonospora sp. ATA51
CCTGCTCGGCGGGGCGGCGCTCGGTATCGGCCCGCTCCTGGAGCACCTCGGCGTGTACCTCGTCCCGGGCGGGAGCGGCCGCGGCCGCGACCTCGGCCCGCGGTCGAGGGGTTCCGGCGGCGGCGCCGCCCTGCCGCTCGGTGATCGCGCTGATCAGCTCGCCCTTACGCATGCGAGCCGTACCGGAGATACCGAGCGACGCGGCCAGGCTCTGCAGCTCTGGCAGCAGCATCGCCGACAGGCCGGTACCGCTGCGCCGACGGCGTGTGGGGGCGGCGGTGGTGGCATCGCCAGCGACGTTGGAAACATCCGACGTCACGTCGGTGGTGTCGCTCAATGGATTCCTTCCCTCGATAGGCCGGGACTGCCCGGAGTCGAAAACCAGGTGGCCGGGCGGCCTCGGTGCACCCGCCTCGCATTGACGCGTCGCGGGAGTCTGTGACACAGCAGCCGGTCGGTTTCCCGACTCACCAACATCGGTGAGCAGGTCTCGCCGTCTGCGGCGACCTGTGGAAACTGCGGTGCGGCGTGGGCCTTGGCAGGGGTGACGGGCTGACCGCCGAGAGCTTCGGGGGTGCGCCGACCCGCAGGAGATCGCATGCTTCGCGGCTGTGCTGAGTCTAGAGCGTAATCAACTCTTCCGACCTGCGGCAACAGGGTCCCGCTCGGCGTGTCCCAGTCTACCCCGGGCAACCCGGGCACCGCTGACGTCTATGGGCAACTGCCAGAGCTGCCAGTCTGTTCCCGGGTCGAAGCCCGCTGGCACCTCGGTGAGGGCCAGCACGGTCGGTCCCGCCCCACTGACCACAGCCGCCACACCCGTCGCACGCAGGGCGCTGACCAGGGCCGCGGTCCCCGGCATGCCCGCGGCGCGGTAGTCCTGGTGCAGCCGGTCGACGGTGGCGGGCAGCAGCAGCCCCGGCGCCGCGGTCAGCGCGTGCACCAGCAGCGCCGCCCGGCCGGCGGTCAGCGCGGCGTCGGGATGCGGGACGGTGGCCGGCAGCGCGGCCCGCGCGGCGGCGGTCAGACCGCGTTCCGCGGGCACGAAGACGGTCGGCCGGACGCCGTCGGCGGCGGCCAGCGACACCGCGCGCGCCCCGGACGGCTCGGTCCAGGCGATGGTGAAGCCGCCGCGCAGGCAGGGCGCAACGTTGTCGGGGTGCCCCTCGATCTCGGCGGCCAGTCGCAGCGCCGCGTCGTCGTCGAGCCGCTCGGCCCCGTCGGTGACCAGCGCCCGGGCCAGCAGCACGCCCGCGACGATGGCCGCCGAGGACGAGCCCAGGCCGCGGGCCTGCGGGATCCGGTTGACGCACTCCAGCGCGAGGCCCGGCGGCTGTCCGCCCAGCACGTCGAACGCGGCCCGCATGGCCGTCGCGACCAGGTGCCGCTCGCCCTCGGGCAGCTCGCCGGCGCCCTCGCCCGCCACGGTCACGCGTACGCCGCCCGGGGTCACCTCGGCCGCCACGTCGTCGTACAGCCCGAGGGCCAGGCCGAGCGCGTCGAAACCCGGGCCCAGGTTCGCGCTGGTCGCGGGCACCCGGACCCGGACGGGCCCGGCGGTGAAAGTCATCGGCACCGGCTCATGCTAGGGCTCGGGACCGACATCGCGGCGGTCCGCCCGATCCATGGGAATCGAGCCCCACCCACCCGGGTGGTCGGGCCGCTCGCCGCGCCGCCGGCAGGTCAGGAGGCGGGGGTGGACTCCGGCTCGGTCGCCGGTTCGGTGAGGGAGAGCCGGCGGGTGGCCAGCCGCCAGCCGACGGCGTACACCAGGGTGACCAGTCCGCAACCGGCCAGCACGGTCCGCTCGTTCACGGTGTCCACCACCAGGGCCACCACCAGCTGGCTCAGCGAGATGGCCAGCGTCGCCAGCATCATGTCGGTGCCGAAGACCCGGCCGCGCAACCGGTCCGGCACCTCGCCCTGGAGGGCGTAGTTGGACAGCACCCAGTTGCTGCCGCCGCCGAAGTGGGCGAGGAAGACGAGCACCAGCACCAGCGGGAACCAGCCGACCACCGAGACGCCCAGGTAGGACAGGCCGTACAGCGACATCGACAGGGCCAGGCCGGGCAGCAGCCAGGCCCGGTTGGTGAGCACCCGCCGCATCAGGATCGGCCCGACCAGGGCGCCCGCGCCCCGGGAGGCGAAGAGCAGGCCGGTGCCGACCGCGCCCACCCCGTACACGCCGGCGAGCAGCGGGAACACGGTCAGCACCCCGTTGCCCAGCCCGACCGCCGACTTCACGGTGACCAGGGCCAGCACCCGAGGCCGGTGGCCGATGTAGCGCAACGCCTCGCGGATCGCCGGCCAGGTGCGCTGCACGGTGCCGCCGGGTTCGCGGGCGGCCTGCAACGGCCGGCGGATCAGCGCGGCCAGGCCCGCCGCGAGCGCCAGGCCGACCGCCGCCACCCAGAAGCAGGCGTACGGGCCGGCGGCGGCGCTCAGCATGCCGCCGAGCGAGGCGCCGACGACCGTCATGGTGCCCCAGGCGGAACCGGCGATCGCGTTGCCGGCGGCGAGGTCGTCCGGGTCGAGCACGTTGGGCAGGGCGGCCTGGGCGGCCGGCGAGTAGAACGCCTTCGCCACCGCCACGGCGCCGATCGCCACCATCGCCAGCCACGCCGTCCCGGCGCTGCGGACGCCGAGCAGCAGCAGGACGCCGACCAGCGCGGCGATGTTGGCCACCATCATGATCTTCCGGCGATCGAACCGGTCCGCGATGGTGCCGGTGTACGGCAGCAACAGGGCGACGGTGCCGGTGTCCACGGCCAGCACCAGCGCGCCCCAGACCCCGCTGCCGGTCAGCTCGGGCAGGAGCACCAGCAGGGGCACCATCACGAACCAGTCCGCCCCGAAGACCACCAGCTCGGCGAGGAAGAGGTTGCGGAAGTCGCGGTTGCGCACGAGGACCGAGAGGGTGGGCGACACGCCGGAACCCTACCGGGCCGGTAAGACGACCGTGCTGTGCCCGAGCAGCTGGGAGACCGTCACGAAGGTGTAGCCGCGGGCGCGCAGCCCGATGATCATGTCGGGCAGCCCGCGGAGCGCGACCAGCCGCCGTTCCGCACCGACGTCGTGGCCGAGCAGGATGGTGCCGGGCCGCACGTCGGCGACGATCCGCCGGGCGTGACCGGCCGGGTCGCCCGGAAACTCGCCCTCGACCATCTGCAGCGTCCAGAGCACCAGCCGGTAGTTCAGCCGGGCGGCGGCGTGCAGCACCGCCCCGCCGAGGTGCCCCCACGGCGGGCGGACCAGCCGGGGCGGCACCCCGGCCGCCTCGGCGATCGCGTCGTGGCTGCGCCGCAGGTCGTCGTAGGCGGCGTGCGCGTCGAGCCGGGCCAGGTCCTGGTGGACCCAGCTGTGGTTGCCCACCTCGTGCCGGCCCAGCCGCCCGCGCAGCAGCGCCGCGTGCTCCCTGGCCCGCGCCCCGACCAGGAAGAACGTGGCCGGTACGCCATGCTCGTCCAGCGTGTCGAGCACCATCGGCGTCCACTGTGGCAGCGGGCCGTCGTCGAAGGTGAGCGCGACCAGCCGGTCGCTGGTAGGCACCCCCCAGGTGACCTCGACGCCGCCGGCGCCGACCTGCTGGTGGCGGGTGCCGAGGGTGGCGCTGGCCGGGCCGTCGGCGAGCGGGAGGCGTCGGTCGGCGATCCAGGCGGTCTGGGTGCTGGCGGCGGTGCCCAGCGCGGCGCCGCCCGCCAGCAGGGCGGTCCGGCGCAGCAGCGCCCGGCGGCCCCACCGGCCCGCACCGTCCGCCATGGCCCCCTGCCCCCGCTTCGGACCGTCGCCCCTCCCGAAGCGATCCGACGCTCACAGTATGCGACAACTCACTCACGGTACAGGGTCGGACATCCGACGCGGTTTGCGCCACGGCGGACAAGCACGGAAACTCCCCGGCGGGCTCGCGCCTGCCGGGGGCGTCTCCAGGTCGTCAGCTCACTCGGTGGGCGGCAACGGTGACCGCCGGCTCTTCGGCAGGCGCAGCACCTCGAACTGGTCGGTCCCGTCGATCAGCGCCGCCGACGGCCGGGCCGGCGGGTTCGCGACCGCCCGGCTCGGCGGGGGCCGCCCCGGCCGCCGCCCACGTGGTCGCCGGCACCGGC
>NZ_JAEVHJ010000454.1:0-4094 GCF_016802855.1 Micromonospora sp. ATA51
CATCAGCTCCATAGGGCGTGAGGGAGACACCCGTCCTCGGCCGCCTGTGTGCTGGCCGGGCCCGGGCGCCAAATGCTGCCCGTGTCGCCCGTGTCGCCCGTGTCGCCCGCGTCGCCCGTGTCCCCGGGTCCGCGCTTCGCCTTCGATCCCCGTCCCGCGCCCGCCGCACGCAGGCCCGTCCGCTCGGTGATTCATCCACGACATCAGCTTGGTAGGGCGCGAGGGAGGTGCCCGCCCTCGGCCGGACCGTGCGCTTCCGGGGCCCGTGCGCCCCCGGGGCCCATGCGCCCCCGGGGGCCGTGTGCTCCGGGGCCCGTGCGCCCCCGGGCCGCTCGCTCCTGGGGCCGCTCGCTCCTGGAGCCCGTGGGTCCTGGGGCCCGTGCGGCTGCCATGGCTGCTGTGCCGGTCATGCCGGTTGGGCCAGCCGGGACCATGCGGGGGCGACGGGTCGCGGCGGGTCAGCCGCCGAGGGTGTACGTGCCGGCGTGCGGCACGGTGACCGTCGTCCACTCGCCGTCGGCGGCGGTCGTCGCACCGTCGGAGGCGGTCAGCCAGCGGTCGTGCCGCAGCCGGACCGGCACCCTGCCCGGCCCCGAGGTGCGGAAGGTGACCGATCCGCCGTCCTGGCCGACCAGCTCGCCTGGGGCGCCCACCAGCGGGGTCGGGTCGGTGACGGCGTACAGGCACCAATGCCCGTCCGACCAGACTTCGGTCAGGTACGGCAGGCCGGCGGTGACCAGTTCGGCCTCGGCCCGGCCCACCCAGGACAGCTCGGCGTCGGGCACGGCGACGTACTGGACCGCGTTGTCGGCCAGCCAGGCCCGGTAGGACGCGGCGGTCAGCGGCACGCCGGTGCCGGCGGCACCGGGCACGGTGGTGAAGAAGAGCGGGTTGCGGTCGATGTCCGCCTGCCGTAGCCAGCCCCGCGCCAGCGGCGTCTCGCCGAGATGCGCGGCCTCCCAGTAGTTCCGGGTCGGCGGCACCTCCACCCGACCGGTGAGCCCGCGCCGGGTCAGCTCGGCGCGCAGCGGATCGAAGAACGCCCGGTCGCTGGTCGGGTCGGCCGGGCTGCGCAGGTCGCCGCCACCACCGGCGGCTGCCACCAGCACACCACGCCCAACAGCACCGCCAGGGCGAGCGCCCCGGCCAGGCGCCGACGCGGTGCACCCACGCCGGCCCGCCGCTCCCCGTCCGCCCGCCGCTCCCCGTCCGCCCGCCCGTGGAGTGGGAGCCGGTCGGTGAACCAGCGGGGCGGCCGGGCGGCGGCGGCCAGCACGGGCAGCGCGAACATCACCACCAGGCGGGTGGCGTTCAACCCGACCGGGGTGGGCACCAGCGCCGCGGCCAGCACCCCGGCCGCCGACAGCAGCGCCCCCACCCGCACCGGCCGGTACGCCACCAGGGCCGCCACCAACAGGCTGGTCAGCACCGCGCGCAGCGTGTCGGTGCGGCTGATGTTCATCCAGCCGCCCTCGCCGAAGAGCAGGCCGGTCACCCCCAGCGGCAGCGCGGCGGCGGCGCCGAGCAGCAGGCCGTCGCCGTACCGGCGGGTGAGCAGCAGCGCGACCCCCGCCAGGCCGACGAAGAGCCCCGCCCACCGGGCTGGTCGCCGAAGCCAGCAGGGCGCCGGCCGCGACCAGCGCGGGGCGCGGCCAGCGGCGCTCCGGCGGGACGTGCGCCGGCAGGGTCAGGGCGACCAGCGCGGTCAGGCCGAAGGCCACCCCGAGGGCGTACGTGACCCGGCCGGAGACCAGGTTGCCGGCGATGGTGAGCACGCCGACCAGGCTGCCGAGCAGCGGCCGGGGCACGCCGGCGCGCACCAGCAGGGCCGCGAACGCGTCGCCGCGGCGAGCAGCGCGAGCGCGCCGGTGAGGCGTACCCCGAGCAGGGCCATCAGCGGCGGCGAGACCAGGCTGTAGCCCCACGGGTGGACGCCGCCGTACCAGCGCAGGTCCACCGGGGCCGCCCCGTGGGCGGCGAAGAAATCGGCGCGGGCCACCTGGGCGGAGAGGTCCGAGCCGGTCGCCGGCAGGGCCAGGTACAGCACGCCGAGGGCGAACGCGGACGCGGCCGACACCGCCACCACCCGACTGCCCCGCATGCCCACCTCCTGACCGCGACCACCGTACTGGCAGCATGTCCCGCGTGCCTCACCACCTCTCGCGCTGGACCGGCCTGGCGGGCTCGGTGCTGCTCGCCGTGGCCGCCTTCCTCGGCGGCGCGCTGCCCCACGGAGACCTGCGACCCACGCCGCTCAGCATCTGGCAGGGCCGGAACGGGCCACTGATCATCGCGCTCTGGCTGGTCGGCACCGGCCTGCTGGCCTGGGCCTGGTGGTCGCTGCGCGACCGGGTGCCGTCGACCCGCTGGGTGCTGGTCACGATCACGCTCTGGCTGCTGCCGATGCTGGTCACGCCGCCGCTGGGCAGCCGGGACGTCTACGCGTACGCCTGCCAGGGGGCCAGCTACGCCGGCGGGATCAACCCGTACGAACAGGGCGTATCCGCCCTGCCCTGCCCCTGGCTGGACACCATGTCGTACATCTGGCGGGACACCGCGGCGCCGTACGGGCCGCTCTTCGTGGTGCTCGCCGGGGCGGTCGTCACGGCGACCGGGTCGCTGGTCGGCAGCATCGTGCTCTTCCGGCTGACCGCGGTGGCCGGGGTGGCGCTGATGGCGTGGTGCCTGCCGGTGCTGGCCCGCCGCTGCGGGGTGCCGCCGCAGCGGGCGCTCTGGCTGGCGTTGGCCTGCCCGCTGGTGCCGGTGCACCTGGTCTCCGGCGCGCACAACGACGCGCTGATGGTGGGCCTGCTCATCGCCGGGCTGGCGGTGGTGGCCTCCCGGCCGGGGCGCCCGCTGCCGCTGCTGGGCGGCGGGCTGCTGCTGGGGTTGGCCGCCGGGCTCAAGGTCACCGCGCTGGTCGTGGTGCCGTTCGCCGCGCTGGCCGCGATCGCCGGGCCGTACCGGTTCCGCGCGCTGGTCCGCGACGGCGCGTGGGTGGTCGGCGCGGCGGTCGCCGCGGTCGTCGGGGTGACCTTCGCCGCCGGCCTGGACTTCGGCTGGATCACCGGCCTGGAGCAGGGGAACCTGGTCATCGCCTGGACCTCGCCGTCAACCGCCGTCGGGCAGACCGTCGGCTACCTCGCGGCGCTCTTCGGCAAGCACGTCGACGCACTGCCGGTGACCCGGGCGATCGGCGTCCTGGTGCTCGTCGTACTGCTGGTCTGGCTCTGGTGGCGGGCGCGCCACCGCGACCCGCTCTGGCACGCCGGCCTGGCACTCGCCGCCACGGTCGCGCTCTCCCCGCTCTTCCACCCCTGGTACTGGATCTGGCCGCTGGCGGTGCTGGCCGCCACCGCCCGGCGTACCGGCTGGTTCACGGTCGTCGCCCTGGTGTCGTCGTTCCTGGTGCTGGCGGACGGCACCGGCCTGCCCCGGTTCACCAAGATGCCCGGCGCGCCCCTGATGACGCTGTTGGTGATCGTGGTGGTGGTCCGGTTGGTACGGTCGGCTCGGGCGGCCCGCGAACCGGCCCCCGCCGACTGAGGAGAGGTGCCGGTGGCCGATCCCGGCGGAGCGCCCGACGCGGCCGACCGGCCCGGACGAGCCCGGTCCGCGCGGTACGCGGGCCTGGTCGGGGCGACCCTGCTGACCGTCGCCGGCTGGCTGGGCGGGGCGCTGCCCGACGCCCCCGCCACCACCCCGGTCGGCATCTGGCGCGGCCCGCACGGTCCGCTGGTCCTCGGCTGCTGGCTGGTCGCACGGCCCTGCTGGTGGGCGCCTGGTGGGCGCTGCGGCGGGGCGCGCCGTCGACCCGGTGGGCGTACCTGACCGCCGGGCTCTGGCTGCTGCCGCTGCTGGCCGCGCCGCCGACCGCAGCCGCGACGTCTACTCGTACGTCTGCCAGGGCTGGTCGTGGCCGATCCCGGCGGAGCGCCCGACGCGGCCTACCGGCCCGGACGAGCCCGGTCCGCGCGGTACGCGGGCCTGGTCGTGGCGACCCTGCTGACCGTCGCCGGCTGGCTGGGCGGGGCGCTGCCCGACGCCCCCGCCACCACCCCGGTCGGCATCTGGCGCGGCCCGCACGGTCCGCT
>NZ_JAEVHJ010000455.1:0-4009 GCF_016802855.1 Micromonospora sp. ATA51
CACCGTTACGGCGCGCCCACTCAGCAAGCTTCACAGAACGATACTAACACTCATATATTCGTATGTTTGATCACGGGAGAGTGAGCAGTTGTCAGCCCCGGCTGCACGCCGACCGCGCAACATGGAACCGGCAACTGCGGGCCAGCCCGGTCCGGATCCAGTGGGACCCGGAGCGCTCGCTGCGGCTGGCACCACTGCCGCACCGCTCGTTGCAGGTGGGGCTCTCCGGCGAGGCGGTGCACCGGTACGTCGACGAGTGGCTGGTCCGCCTCACCGACGTCACCCCGGTCGCTCGGCGCCCGGGACCGGCTGACCGCCGGCGACGACGCCGGGGCGGCGGCGCTGCTGCCGGTCGAACGCCCCTATCCGCTGCCGCCCGACGTGGCCCGGGTGATCGACGCCAGTTCGGACTGAACCGGCGAGGGCGTCGCCCCCCGATCGATGGTTGACTCGGCCTGGTCGAAGCGGAGGTGGTCGGGATGACCTTCGAGGTGCGGACGCGCAGCCTGCCCGGCCGGCCGGCGGCGATCGGCTCGGCCGGGGCGTGCACGCTGGTGGTGGACCGCCCGGCGGACGCCGGCGGGGACGGGCTCGGGTTCAACGGCGGGCAGTTGCTCCACCTGGCGGTGGCCGGGTGCGTCTCCAACGATCTGTTCCGGGAGGCCCGGGCGGCCGGGATCGTCCTGCACCGGGTCGAGGTGACCGTGCACGGCGACTTCGACGGCGACCCGCCGACCTCCACCGGCATCTCGTACGACGTGCTGGTCGACGGGGACGCGCCGCCGGCGCGGCTGCGGGAACTGGTGGACCGGGTGGACACGATCGCCGAGATCCCCAACTCCCTGCGCCGGGGCACCGACGTGCGACTGCGGCACAGGCAGGTGCTCGGCGAGCCGGACTGAGCCGGTCAGGACGGGCGGCGGGCCAGGACCAGGGTGGTGCGCAGGTCCAGCACCACCGTCCCGCCGAACCCGTCGACCGTGGCGCCGACCGCCGCCAGCACCCGCTCGCGCAGCTCGGGCGGCCGCT
This sequence comes from Micromonospora sp. ATA51, assembly GCF_016802855.1. Taxonomy (NCBI): domain Bacteria; kingdom Bacillati; phylum Actinomycetota; class Actinomycetes; order Micromonosporales; family Micromonosporaceae; genus Micromonospora; species Micromonospora sp. ATA51. Next base: position 1,030 of record NZ_JAEVHJ010000455.1, read on the forward strand.
TCAGCTGGGGCGAGAACGTGCTGACCAGCGCCTGGTACGCCGTCGTGGTCAGCGGCACCGTACTGCGGAAGGGCATCGACCGGACGTCGGCGAAGAGGCCGCTGCCGGCGATGTCGGCGTGGAACCAGTCGTCGGGACGGTCCCCGTGGTTCGCCGGATCCACCGACTCGAACGCCGCCCGGATCGCGGTGGCCTGCGCCGGGTGGACGTACGCGTAGCGGTGCCCGAAGACGGCCAGGGTGCCGCCCGGGGCGAGCGCGTCGTACGCCCGGCGGTTGCGGGTCGCCGGGTCCAGCCAGTGCCAGGCCAGCGCGCAGGTCAGCGCCGGCACGCCGCCCGGCGGGGCCGCCCACTCCTCGAAGGCGGCCACCACCACCTCGACCGTCGGGAACCGGGCCGCCAGCAGCTCGGCCATCCGCGGGTCCGGCTCCACACAGGTCATCGGCGCGCCCAACCCGACCAGGAGCTCGGTGGCCCGGCCCGTCCCGGCGCCCACCTCGACCAACCGGGCGGGCACCGTGCCGTGGTACGCGCGGATCGCCTCGACGATCTCCGGCGGATAGCCCGGGCGCGCCGCGTCGTAGCTGCCGGCCACCTCACCGAAAAGCTGGCTCATGACCGCCATCGTGGCAGGGTGGACGACGACCGCGTGACCCTGGGGAGGAAACGGTGACCGAGGAACTGCCGCGGGACCTGCCGGTCCTGGAACGTCGGGCGGTGCGGGTGGTGGTGCTGGACGCCGAGCCGGCGAGGAGATCGACGAACCGTTCGAACTCTGGTCCTGACCGGCCCGGTGGGCGTGCCGAACCGGCCGGCGGTGGGCAGAGTGGAGCAATGACCAGCCTCCAGGAGCCCCTCGCCCGGTACGCCGAACGCCTGCACGCCGCCGTCGACCCCGGGCACCACGTGGCCTCCCCGCTCGGCGCGTGGCTGCTGCTGGCGCTCTGCGGATCGGCGGCGACCGGAGCCGAACGGGACGAACTGGCGGACGTGCTCGGCATGGACCCGTCGGCCGCCGCCGCGACCGCGGCCGCCCTGCTGGCCGAGCCGCATCCGCTGGTGCCCGCCGCGACCGCCGTCTGGCACCACGTCGGGTACGACCCCGGCCGGCTCGCCGACTGGTACGCCGACCTGCCGCCGCGCACCACGACGGGGCCGCTGCCCACGCAGGACGCGCTGGACGCCTGGGCCCGGGAGCACACCCTCGGGCTGATCGACCGGTTTCCGCTGCGGCTCACGTCGCAGGTGGTGCTGGCCCTGGCGAGCGCGCTGGCCACCCGGATCTCCTGGGCGGACCCGTTCGACCTGACCCCCGCCGCCGCCCTCGGGTCGGCCAGCCCCTGGGCCGGTTCGCTCACCCGGGCCCTGCGCGCCCCCGAGCGTGGCCACCGGTGCTGGATCGCCGCCACGGAGCGGGCCGGCGAGGTGATCGTGCACGTGGCGACGGCCCAGCCGGCGACCACGGAGGGCCGCCGGGCGGGGCTGGCCGTGGTGTCGGTGGCGGCTGCGCCCGACGTGGCGCCGGGTGATGTGCTGGCCGCCGCGTACCGGCTCGGCGCGGCGGCGGTGGCCGGGGCGGAGCCGGGCCGGCGGTCGCTGTTCGAGCTGCCGCTGGGCGAGACGGCACTGTGGAGCGTGCGGGAGGAGCGGGTACGCACCCGGGCCCGGGACGGCCGGGAGGAGCGCCACACCGCGGTGCTGCCCTGCTGGTCGGCACGGAGCGAGCACGACCTGACCGCACCCGGGCTGGGCTTCCCGGCGGCGATCAGGGCGGTGGCGGGCGTCGACGCGCAGGCCGAGGCCCGGCAGGCGGCGATGGCCCGGTTCGGTCGGTACGGCTTCGAGGCGGCCGCGGTGACCGGCGCGTTCGCCCTGGTCAGCCTGCCTCCGGAGGGGGTGGCCCGGACCGCCGAGCTGCGCTTCGGCCACCCGTACGCCGTGGTGGCGCTCGCCACGGACGAACGGCCGGACGGGGTGGGGCCGTGGCACGGGGTGCCGGTCTTCTCCGCCTGGGTGGCCGAGCCGGAGGAGCCGTCCCCCGCCGACCTCGCCGACCCGGCCTGACGGTTCGCCCCGCCTCGTCAGCCGCCGTACGGCGGTCGGGGGATCGGTTCGACCATGGCGTCGAAGCCCTTGGGCAGCTGGGCCACGAGGTCGTGGAACTCGCCGACGGTGACCGCCTCGCGCAGGGTGGCCAGCACCGCCCGCGCCCCCACCTCGGCGACCGCCGGGTCCACCCCGGCCCGGTGGGCCACCCGGTACACGAACTCGACGACGCCTCCGGTCGGGCCACCCTCGCCGGCCGGGGCGGTGAGGTAGCCGCTCAGCTCGTCCGGCAGCTGCGCGGCGAGGTCGTTCGCCTCGTCCCCGGTGACCCGCTCCGCGAGGGTCTGCAGGGTGGCCCGGGCTATCGTGGCGGCCTGCTCGGTGGGCAGCTCGGACCGGCGGGACACCGCCTCGACGAATCGGGGAAACCGCACGCCGCCCTCCTGTCGTCGCCGGCCGCGCAGGGCCGCAGCCGGTCACGCGGTTACCCCCGGCCGGCGACGACAAACGGTCCGCTCACCGCCCGGCGGCAACGGCATCGGCCGGGCCCGGCGGCCGGTCCGGGGCAGGGATCTCGACGGTCCGCCAGACCGGCGACCAGCGGACGAGCAGCGCCGCCCCGGCCATGCGACCGAGGCCGCCGCGCGAGGTACGCCGGCGCGCCCAGCAGGCCGGTCAGCGCCCCGCCGAGGGCCGCGCGAGGGGCATCGTCCCCCAGATGAAGAACCGGCTGGTAGCGGTCATCCGGGACAGCATCTCGCCGGGGGTGGCCGCCTGGCGCAGGCTGACCGCGTTGACGTTGTAGAGCCCGCTGGCGAAGGCGCTCACCGCCAGTCCCGCGCCGATCCAGAGCGGGTGCGGCAGCAGCACCAGCGCCGCGCCGGCCTGGAGCACCGCCGCCGCGGCGATGGCCCGTCCGACGCCCAGGCGCGCC
>NZ_JAEVHJ010000456.1:0-3972 GCF_016802855.1 Micromonospora sp. ATA51
CAGCCCGACCCCCCGGCTGCTGCCACCGCTCGGCCCGCACCTCGCCGCGCTCGCCGCCGAGATCGGCCCGCCCACCGGGTACGCGGCCGCCGCCGTCGTCCCCGACCTGGCCGACGCCGCCCGGGACCGGCTCGCCGCCGACGGTGTGCCGGCCGCCGAGATCACCGTCAGCGGCGGTGCGCTGGACGGCATCGAGCGGCTGCTCGCCGCCCACCTGCGCCCCGGCGATACGGTGGCGGTCGAGGACCCCGGCTGGGCCAACCTGCTGGACCTGGTCGCCGCGCTCGGGCTGCGCGCCATCGGCGTGCCGGTCGACGACGAGGGGCCGACCGAGCCGGGGGTGCGGGCCGCCCTCGCCGCCGGGGCCCGCGCGCTGATCGTCACCAGCCGCGCCCAGAACCCGACCGGCGCGGCCGTCTCCGCCGACCGGGCCGAGGCGCTGCGGGCGCTGCTCGCCGGCCGGTCCGACCTGCTGCTGATCGAGGACGACCACGCCGCCGAGCTGGCCCGCGTACCGCTGCGTCCGCTCGCCGGGGCGACCCCGACCTGGGCCTTCGTCCGGTCGGTGAGCAAGCCCTACGGCCCGGACCTGCGGCTCGCGGTGCTGGCCGGCGACGAGGCCACGGTGGCCCGGGTCGCCGGCCGGGCCCGGGTCGGCGCCGGCTGGGTCTCCACCGTGCTGCAACGCCTCGTGCTGGCGCTGTGGCGCGACCCCGCCACCGCCGACCTCGTGCACCGGGCGGGGGAGAGCTACGAGCGGCGGCGCCACGGGCTGGTGGAGGCGCTGAGGGCGCACGGCCTGCCCGCCCACGGCCGCACCGGGATCAACGTCTGGGTGCCCGTGCCGGACGAGACCGTGGTGGTCACCGCGCTGCGGGACGCCGGCTGGTCGGTCGCCCCCGGCGCGCTCAACCGGATCGCCGCCGGTCCCGGCATCCGGATCACGGTCAGCTCGCTCGACGAGGCCGACCTCGCCCCGCTCGCCGCCGCGGTCGCCCGCGCGGCACACCCCACCGGGCCGTTCGGGTTCACCGCCTGACCGGGCCGGGGCATGTCGGCCGTAGCTGCGGGAATGCCGCGCTGGGAGGTGGTCGACATGGCCTCGAACAGGTCTTCGAACAGGTCCAGGACGGGACTCTGGATCGCCATCGCGGTGGCGGTGATCGTCGTGATCATCGCGATCGCGCTGGCCTCGCGGGACGGCGGAGGTGGCGGTTACTGACGCCCGGACGCGTGCGCGCGGCGGGCGGCATCCGACGCCCGGCTCGAAACCGGTATATAAAGGCGGCATGGCCGAGCAGACCGAGAGTGCCCCCGGCGCCCAGCAGTTCATCCCGCCGCAGGCGGACACGATCGACCAGCTGCGCGACGCGGCGGCCGGCTGCCGGGGCTGCGAGCTCTACCGCGACGCTTCGCAGACCGTCTTCGGGCGGGGCGACGAGACCGCCCGGGTGGTCTTCGTGGGCGAGCAGCCGGGCGACATGGAGGATCAGAAGGGGCTGCCCTTCGTCGGCCCGGCCGGCCGGCTGCTGCGCAAGGCGGTGGACGACGCCGGCATCGACCCCGGTCACATCTACCTGACCAACGCCGTGAAGCACTTCCGCTTCGAGCTGCGCGGCAAACGGCGGATCCACCAGTCGCCGGACCGGGTGCACATCACCGCCTGCCGGCCCTGGCTGGTCGCGGAGTTCGCCCGGCTGCACCCGGAGGTCGTGGTGGTGCTCGGGGCCACCGCCGCCAAGGCGCTGCTCGGCCCGACGTTCCGGGTGACAAAGCAGCGCGGCGAGCTGCTGCCCTGGCCCGCGTCCGCCCAGCACCCGGAGGACTTCACCCGGGTGCCGGTGGACAACACCGGAAAGGTCGCCGACGCCCCCGAGGCCCGGCTGCTGGCCACCATCCACCCGTCGGCGGTGCTCCGCGCCGACGACCAGGACGGCGCGTACGCCGGCCTGGTGCAGGACCTGACGGTCGCCGCCCGCGCCCTCGCCGCCTGATCCGCGCCGGCTCCGGCGAACGCGGCTCGCCTCTGGGCAGCGCGGGTGAGCGGTGCCACACTGGCCGCCATGGAGCAGCATCTCTACGAGCCCGTCCACGAAGAGTTCCGGGGCCTGTGCCGCCAGTTCCTGGCCCGGGAGGCCGTCCCGCACCACGAGCGCTGGGAGGCCGACGGCATCGTCGACCGGGAGGTGTGGCGCAAGGCCGGCGCGGCCGGGCTGCTCGGCATGGACGTCGACACCGAGTTCGGCGGCGGCGGCCAGCGGGACTTCCGCTTCAACGCGGTGCTGGACGAGGAGATCATCGCGGCCGGCTGCTCCGGGCTCGGCTTCGGCCTGCACAACGACGTGGTGGCGCCGTACCTGACCGAGCTGACCACCGACGACCAGCGCAAGCGCTGGCTGCCGGGCTTCTGCTCCGGCGACCTGGTCACCGCGATCGCGATGAGCGAGCCGGGCGCCGGCAGCGACCTGGCCGGGGTCCGCACCAGCGCGGTCCGGGACGGCGACTCCTACCTGCTCAACGGGCAGAAGACGTTCATCACCAACGGCGAGATGGCCGATCTGGTCGTCGTGGTGGTGCGGACCTCCGACCAGGGCGCGCACGGGGTGAGCCTGATCGCGGTGGAGACCGGCACCCCCGGCTTCAGCCGGGGCCGGCGGTTGGCCAAGGTCGCCTGAAGGCCAACGACACCGCGGAGTTGTTCTTCGACGACTGCCGGGTGCCGGCGGAGAACCTGATCGGCACCGAGAACCACGGCTTCTACCACCTGATGGGGAACCTGCCCCGGGAGCGGCTGAGCATCGCGGTGGCCGCGGTCGCGGCGGCGGAGAAGCTGCTCGCGGTCACCCTCGACTACGCCCGCTCGCGGGAGGCGTTCGGCCGGCCGATCGGGAAGTTCCAGCACAACCGCTTCCTCCTGGCCGAGTTGGACACCGAGGTCACCATCGCCCGCACGTTCGTCAACCACTGCGTCGCCGAGTTCAACGCCGGCCGGCTCTCGGTGACCGACGCGGCGAAGGCCAAGTGGTGGACCACCGAGCTGCAGAACAAGGTGGCCGACCGCTGCGTGCAGCTGCACGGCGGCTACGGCTTCATGCTGGAGTACCCGGTGGCGAAGGCCTGGCTGGACGGGCGGGTGCAGACCATCTATGGCGGCACCACCGAGATCATGAAGGAGATCATCGGCCGGGGTCTCGGCCTGTAGCGAAACGGGCTCCCCCGGGACGGGGCCGGTTTGCAAGGATGGTGCGGCGTCTGACCCCTTACTGAGGAGGCCGCATGGCCACCGATCTGACCGCGCCGGCCCGGACCCGGCCGGATGTTGCGCCGATCCAGCGGCGAACCCTGCGCCTGCTCTTCGCCACCCAGATCATCGGCGGGATCGGTGTGACCATCGGCATCGCCGTCGGGGCGTTGCTCGCCGCCCGGGTCGCCGGCACCGCGGTCGCCGGCCTGGCGCAGAGCGCCGCCGTGGTCGGCGGGGCCCTGCTCGCGGTCCCGGTCACCCGGATCATGAACGGGCACGGCCGGCGCCCCGGGCTGGCGGTCGCGTACCTGGCGGGCGCGGTCGGCGCCGTCCTGGTGGTGCTCGCCACGGTCACCCGCTTCGTGCCGCTGCTCTTCCTCGGCATGCTGTTCTTCGGCGGCGGCACCGCGGCGAACCTCCAGGCCCGCTACGCCGCGGTGGACCTCGCCGAGCCGGCCCGACGGGGGCGCCAGCTCTCGCTGATCGTGTGGGCCACCACCATCGGCGCGGTGGCCGCGCCGAACTTCGCCGCGCTGGCCGACCGCACCACCAGCGGGTGGGGGTTGCCACCGCTGGCCGGCCCGTTCGCGTTCAGCGCCGCCGCGTTCCTGCTCGCCGCCGTCGTACTCGTGGCCGCGCCGAACTTCGCCGCGCTGGCCGACCGCACCACCAGCGGGTGGGGGTTGCCACCGCTGGCCGGCCCGTTCGCGTTCAGCGCCGCCGCGTTC
>NZ_JAEVHJ010000457.1:0-3968 GCF_016802855.1 Micromonospora sp. ATA51
GTGCCGCCGCCGGCGACGAGCAGTTGCCAGCTCGCCGAGGCGAGGAACGCGCCCGCCACGAAGAGCCAGCACCCCCGTGGTCGCCGCGCCGACCGCCAGCGGAGGCAGCCGGACGACCAGGGGCAGCATCGCCACCAGGACGACGAGGCCGACCAGCCGGGACCGGGACACCCGGCCGAACACCTCGTACTCGAAACGCGTCCGGCCCAGCACGAAGAGCGCCGGACGCCGACGATCACGGTGAGCCAGGCCGGGTCGGTGTGCCCGCCGGGATGGGCGATGACGATCTCGTAGCCGACCGCGGCGGCCACGATGCCGGCCACCATGACCAGGTGGGTATAGGTCGCCGACTCGGCGAGCCGGCCGGGTCGCGCCGACCCGGCCACCGCCTCCACCAGCACCGTGCCGGCGCGGTAGAAGTAGATCCGCCAGAGCAGCACGGTGCTCGAGAACGTGATGGCGAAGGCCACCCACTGGGCACCCGCGAACTCGCTCATGCTGAAGCCGAAGCCACTGATGATGATCATCTCGCCGAGCGCGATGATGATGAACTGCTGGTAGCGCTCGGCCAGGTGCTCTCCGGTGACCGTCCAGGAGGAGGCGGGCGATCGGCCCCGTCCGGGCAGCGGCCAGCCCAGCCGGGCGGCGACGTAGTCGATGATCAGCGCGGCCGTCCAGAGCACCCCGCGGGCGTCGTCGTGCACGACCGCTCCGACGATCCACGGCACCGCCGACGCCACCGCCCAGACGAGGACCCGGCCGGCGATGTGCCCGGTGGTGCCGCATCACCACGGTGAGGAAGAGCGGACGGCCGACCTGGACGGCGACGTAGCCGAGCGCGAAGGAGAGGCCCCGGGTGTCGAACGCCTCCGGCAGCGACACGGCCATCACCATGCTGGCGAACATCGAGCCCGCCACGACCAGTTGAAGGGTCGGCTGCTCCGGGTTGTACCGGCTCGTCGTCCACGTGGTCTGCGACCAGACCATCCAGAGCGCGAGCAGGAGCAACAGCGTCTGTCCCGCCTCGGGCAGGAAGATCGTCCGCTCCACGGTCAGGTCGTTGACCAGCCGGTTCGACACCCGGGTGAGCGCGAAGACGAAGGCGACGTCGAAGAAGAGCTCCAGGAACGTCGCCCGTGGCGAGGTCTGCTCGCCACGGAGGAGCTGCTCCCCCCGCTTCTCCGCCATCCCCCGCCCGCCGTCGTCGCCTGAGCATCTCAACGACGGGGGCGGGCGGCAGTTGCGTCAGGCTTTCCCGGCCTTCGACTTCGCCTCGGCCTTGGCCGCCTGCTTGAACTCGCGGACCCGGCGCAGCGACTCCGGGTCGGTGACGTCGGCCACCGACCGGTACGCGTCCGCGTCGCCGTACCCGCCCGCGGCCTCCCGCCAGCCCTGCGGGGTCACCCCGTACCGCTTGCCGAGCAGGGCCACGAAGATCTGCGCCTTCTGCTTGCCGAAGCCGGGCAGCTCAGTGACCCGACGCAGCAGCTCCCGGCCGTCGGTGACGTCCGCCCAGAGCCGGGCCGGGTCGCCGTCGTACCGGTCGACGAGGATCCGGCAGACCTCCTGCACCCGGGCCGCCATCGCCTTCGGGAACCGGTGCAGGGCCGGTGGCTGGGCGAAGAGCTCGACCAGGGCCTCCGGGGCGTACCCGGCCAGTTCGCGGGCGTCCGGCTCGTGTCCGAGCCGCTGGGTCAGCACGTACGGCGACGAGAACGCCTTCTCCATCGGCACCTGCTGGTCGAGCACCATGCCGAGGAGCAGCGCCAACGGGCTGCGCTCCAGCAGCCGGTTGCGTCCGGGTCGATGGGCAGCGAGAGCGTCATGCCCCCATCCTGCCGCCTCCGCGCGGCGCGGGCCGCGCCGACTCCCCGAGTCGGGACGGCAACCGGCCCGAACAGGCGTGGGGTCCGCCGGGACGGCCGCGGGCGCGCCGTCAGTTGACGACGAAGAGCAGCCGACATCGTCTGACTGGCTACCGGGTGCGTCCGGGCGGGATGTCCCGGGTGCCGGCCGATCCGCGCCGGCCGCGAGGCAGGATGGCGACGTGGAACACGACATGCTGCTCTCCCCCGCCGGCGTCGAGGCGCTGCGAACCGCGCTGACCCGGGCGCACTTCACCTCGAACGGCATCGCCGGTCGGCTCGGCGCGCAGGCCACCGGCGGGGTGGCCCGCAACGACTTCCGGGCCGCGCTGCGCGCCACCGAGGACCGTGACCCGCTCGCCACCCTGATCCGGGTGTTCATCTGCGACCAGACCGAGCCGGACGCGGCGGTGGCCGCCGCGCTCGCGCCGCTGACCGTCTCCGAGGCGCTCGCCGGCGGGCTGGTCGAGCGGTACGGCGACGGCCTGCGCGCCGGCGTCGACCTGGAGCCGTACGGGGACGAGTGGTGGGTGCTCGCCGACGTGCCGGCCAGCGCCCGGCCCGGAAAGCCGCTGCACGCCGAGCACGTGCTGGGCATCGGCGGCGCCACCCAGACGCTGATCGGCGCGACCGTGCGCCGTCCGGTGGAGACCGCGCTGGACCTGGGCACCGGCTCCGGCGTGCAGGCCCTGCACCTGGCCACCCACGCCCGGCGGGTCACCGCGACCGACGTCTCCGAGCGGGCGCTGCGCTTCGCTGCCACCACCGCCGCGCTGAACGGCCAGGACTGGGAACTGCTCCGCGGCGATCTGGTCGCTCCGGTCGCCGGCCGCCGCTTCGACCTGGTGGTGAGCAATCCGCCGTTCGTGGTCGGCCCGGGCACCACCACCCACGTCTACCGGGACTCGGGCCGGGTCGGCGACGCGATCGGGGCCGAACTGGCCGCCGCGGCGCCGCACCTGCTCACCGACGGCGGCACCATGCAGTACCTGGCCAACTGGGTGCACGTCACCGGCGAGGAGTGGGACGAGCGGGTGGCCGGCTGGTTCGCCGGCACCGGGCTGGACGCCTGGGTGATCCAGCGCGAGGTGGCGGACCCGATGGCGTACGTCAACCTGTGGCTGACCGACGTCGGCGAGGCGGCCGACCCGCAGCGGATGGCGGCCTGGCTGGACTGGTTCGACGCGCACAAGGTGGAGGCGATCGGTTTCGGCATCGTCTCGCTGCGCCGCGCCGGCCACGACGAGCCAATCGTCCGGGTGGAGGACCTGCGCCAGCGGGTGGAGCCGCCGATGGGCGACCACATCGCCGCCTGGTTCGACCGCCAGGACTGGCTCCGGGTACGCGACACCGACGCGCTGCTCGCCGCGCGCTACCGGGCCGCCGAGGGGCTCCAGCTCCGGCAGGAGGCCACCATGGGCGACGAGGGCTGGGCGGTGGACCGGCAGGTGCTGGCCATGCCGCGCGGGCTGCGCTGGTCGGAGGAGATCGACCCGCTGGTCCTCGCCCTGGTCGGCGGCGCGGACGGAAGGCTGCCGCTGCGCGACCAGCTCGCCCTGCTCGCCGCCGCGCACGACGTCACCCCCGGGGAGCTGGCCGAGGCGGCCGGCCCGATCGTGGCGCACCTGGTGGAGCGGAGCATCATCGAGCCGGTGACCGACTGATGCGGGCGGTCGTCCAGACGGTGAGCCGGGCCAGCGTGACCGTCGACGGCGAGGTGGTCGGCGAGATCGCCGACGGTCTGCTGGTGCTGCTCGGGGTAACCCACGCCGACACCCCGCACCTCGCCGCCACGATGGCCCGCAAGATCCACGAGCTGCGCATCCTGGACGCGGAGCGCAGCGCCGCCGACACCGGCGCGCCGATCCTGGTGGTCAGCCAGTTCACCCTCTACGGCGACGCAAGAAAGGGCAGACGACCGAGCTGGACCGCGGCCGCCCCCGCAGAGGTCGCCGAACCCCTGGTGACGGCAGTGGTCGAGGCGCTCCGGGCTCGCGGCGCCAAGGTGGAGACCGGCCGCTTCCGCGCCCACATGCTGGTGGAGAGCGTCAACGTGGGCCCCCGCACCCTGCTCCTGGACCTCTGACACCCCACCCCCGCCTT
>NZ_JAEVHJ010000458.1:0-3965 GCF_016802855.1 Micromonospora sp. ATA51
CACCCAGGCGGGTTCCGAGGTCTCCACGCTGCTCGGCCGCATGCCGAGCGCCGTGGGTTACCAGCCGACCCTGGCCGACGAGATGGGCGAGCTCCAGGAGCGGATCACCTCCGTCCGGGGCCAGGCCATCACCTCGATGCAGGCGATCTACGTGCCCGCCGACGACTACACCGACCCGGCGCCGGCCACCACGTTCGCCCACCTGGACGCGACCACCAACCTGGAGCGGTCGATCTCCGACAAGGGCATCTACCCGGCCGTGGACCCGCTGGCGTCCTCGTCCCGGATCCTCGCCGCGGAGTTCGTCGGCGCCGAGCACTTCGCGGTGGCCACCGAGGTGAAGCGGATCCTGCAGCGCTACAAGGACCTGCAGGACATCATCGCCATCCTCGGTATCGAGGAGCTCTCCGAGGAAGACAAGATCACCGTGGGCCGGGCCCGGCGGATCGAGCGCTTCCTGTCGCAGAACACCTACGCCGCCGAGCAGTTCACCGGCGTGCCGGGCTCGACGGTCCCGATCGCCGAGACCATCGAGGCGTTCAAGAAGATCAGCGAGGGCGAGTACGACCACTTCCCCGAGCAGGCGTTCTTCATGTGCGGCGGTCTTGAGGACCTCGAGGCCAAGGCCAAGGAGCTGATGGAGGGTTAGACCTCGGTCACACCCAATGGAGGCCACCCCGGCGTCAGCCGGGGTGGCCTCCTTCCGTTCGGGGCCGGTAATAGCAGATGTCCGCTTCCGGGGCAAGCGGTTCGCTGGAACGCGGGGTACCGTTCGTGGCACGACGCTCACGTTCTGGGCGTGGATCTCTGCAACGAAACAGTCCCGTGCGCCCGTCTTCCAGTCGTGGGCGTGACGATTGGAGATGCTCGTGGGTAAGGCCGGCTCGGACGGCGGCAAGCGGTCCTTCTGGCGGGGCGTGCCCCGGTGGGCCCGCGTCTGCACCGTCTTCGGCGTGGTCCTCATGATGCTCAGCGGCGCCGTGCTGGTGGGCTACGAGGCGCTGCTGTCGCGCTACGAGGGCGCGGTCGGCAGGGGCGACCTCTTCGGCGACCAGGCGGCGGGGGCCCAGGAGCGCAAGAGCAACATCAAGGGCCCACTGAACATCCTTCTGGTGGGCATCGACCCCCGCAACCCGGAGACGCCGCCGCTGGCCGACTCGATCATGATCCTGCACGTACCGGCCGGGATGGACCGGGGCTACCTCTTCTCGCTGCCCCGGGACCTGCGGGTGGACATCCCCGCGTTCCCCAAGGCGAACTTCGCCGGGAAGACCGACAAGCTGAACGCCGCCATGTCGTTCGGCAGCCGGGTCCCGGGCCAGAACCCGGACGCCGCGCGCGGCTTCGAGCTGCTCGCAACGACCGTGCAGCAGGTCACCGGGATCGAGCGCTTCGACGCCGGCGCGATCATCAACTTCACCGGCTTCAAGAAGATCGTCGACGCGATGGGCGGCGTCGACATGTACATCGAGCGGGACGTGAAGTCCGAGCACCTGAAGCCGGACGGCAAGGCACGCCAGCTCAAGCCGGGCGGCGGGGGCTACCTCGGCCCGCAGGCCGAGTACAAGAAGGGCAACGCGCATCTCAACGGGTGGCAGGCGCTGGACTACGTCCGGCAGCGCTACCCGAAGAACGGTGTGCCGGACGCCGACTACGGCCGGCAGCGGCACCAGCAGCAGTTCATCAAGGCGATGGTCAGCCAGGCTTTCAGCGCCGACGTGGTGACCAACCCGATCAAGCTGGACCGGGTCATCCGGGCCGCCGGCCAGTCGCTCATCTTCAACGGCCGGGGCAACAGCGTGGTCGACTTCGCGCTGGCCCTGAAGAACATCCGGTCGGACTCGATCGAGACCATCAAGCTGCCCGGCGGGGGCATCGGCACCGGTTCGGCGTACAAGGGAGAACAGCTGCTGCCCGCGGCGCAGGACTTCTTCACCGCCATCCGCACCGAGCAGGTGGACGCCTTCATGCTGGAGCACCCCGAATTCAAGCAGAAGAACAGTTAACGTGAGCGCGAGCGGGCCCCGGCGCACGCCGGGGCACGCTCGCGTGGCACCGCGCGCCGCCCGTGGCGCAGCTCTCGCCACCCGCGTTGGGTGGCCCTCGGGGGCGCGACTAGACTTTCGGCAATCCGCCGCCGCAGCAAGGAGACAGCGTGGCACAGCAGCTTCACGTCGAGCTCGTAGCCGTCGAGGAGAAGGTCTGGTCCGGCGAGGCCGAGATGGTCGTCGCCCGGACGACCGAGGGTGAGCTGGGTGTGCTTCCGGGCCACGCGCCGCTGCTCGGTCAGCTCGCGGAGCCCAGCCAGGTCCGCATCAAGCAGGCCGGTGGCCAGCAGGTCGCGTACGACGTCGCCGGCGGCTTTCTCTCCGTGACCGGCGAGGGCGTCACCGTCCTCGCCGAGAGCGCCACCCCCGCCACTCCGGCCCGCTGAGCCGACCCGCCGATGGAGATCGTGGAAGGGATCGGAATCGGCGTCGCGGTCGTGCTCGCCGCGCTTCTGATCCTCTTCATCCGGCGGGCCCTGTTCACCCGTAGCGGAGGCATCATCCGGCTCAGCGTCCGGGTCTCCACCATGCTGGACGGTCGGGGCTGGTCACCCGGCTTTGGCCGGTTCGCCGGTGACCAGCTGCGGTGGTACCGGATGTTCAGCTTCGCGTTGCGCCCCAAGCGGGTGCTCTCCCGCAAAGGGCTGGCCGTGGAACGTCGCCGGCTCCCGGAGGGGCAGGAACGCCTCTCCATGCCCGCCGACTGGGTGATCCTCCGCTGTACCAGCAACCATGCGCCGGTGGAGATCGCAATGGCACGGTCCACGGTCACCGGCTTCCTCTCCTGGCTCGAGGCCGCCCCACCCGGGGCGGTCTCGCCGCGTCTGGCCTCCCAGGACTGGCCCGCCGCCTGACAGCTTCTCTCCGGTCCGCCCGTGAGTGCCGGGTCGGGCGTGTGACGTTTCCCGGTACGAGGTTTCGCCGGCAGCCGGGCGGCTCGTGCGCTGTGCGCGTGATCGACTCGGTGTCGGCGATGTGGCGGTGTCCGGTGGGCGCGGATACCGCCGGTTCGGCGATCTGGTGTCGCTTGTCCGTTCCTGGCCGCCTTCGTCGGAGGCTGTCTGGGCGGGATGTCCGGTTTCGGGGTGTGACCGGCGGCATCCTCAGCCGGAATCGTGGCTGGCCCGGGGTCGTTATACATCGCGTACGACCGAGTACCTGGCCCGCTCGACCGGGTCGGATGGTCGGGCCCCCGGGAATGATGGCGGGCCGGCGGTCGTTACACATGGTCCCGGCGCCGCGAAGAGGCCCCCGCCCCGCGGCTGGCACCGGGCAGAGACTTTCCCCCTTGCACTCTTTTTGAGCGCCTGACGGTGCTTGCGCACGTCCCGGCCCCCACCGGGTGTGCGCCAACCCCCCAAGGAGCTTTGTCATGAACACGATGCTGCGTAAGAGCGTTCTCGGTATTGCTGGTCTGGCTTTCACCGGTGGTGTGTTCGCCGGTCCGATCGCCGCGCACGCCGACACCGGCCCCGTCACCGCCAAGCCCGCCGCCGTGGCGGTGCAGGCCGACAAGCCGGACAGCTCGAACCTGATTCCGCATGGTGTGCAGGGCGCCCAGTCGCACATTGACCTGAACGACGAGCAGACCGCCAACGCGGAGGCGATCATCGCCGCGACGAAGAAGGTCGGTCTGCCGGAGCGGGCCGCGGTCATCTCGATCGCCACGTCGCTGCAGGAGTCGAAGCTGGAGAACCTGGGTCACCTGGGTGACCGCAACGACCACGACTCGCTGGGCCTGTTCCAGCAGCGCCCGTCGAGTGGTTGGGGTTCGCCGGAGCAGATCACCGATCCCGAGTACGCGACCCTGGCGTTCGAGAAGGGTCTGAAGCAGGTCGACGGGTGGCAGGACATGCCGCTGACCGAGGCCGCCCAGACGGTGCAGGTGTCGGCCTACCCGGACGCCTACGCCCAGTG
>NZ_JAEVHJ010000459.1:0-3926 GCF_016802855.1 Micromonospora sp. ATA51
CGCCGGTCGCTGGGCCGGTACGACCAGCCGGTCGCCGTCGAGGTCGCGCCGCGGCTCGGCGGCGGGCGGGGCACTCACCGGAGCCTGGCGGGACACGGGCGGCTCCTCCTCGGCGTAGCGCACGCCGTTGACGTGGGGACGGCCGTTGACCCGGGCCGGCGGCGCCTCGGCGGGCGGCCCGGCCAGCGGGGCCGGCAGGTCACCGTGTCGAGTGGACGAGGCGCCCCAGCCGCCGGCGGGGTCGGGCTGCCGCCAGGCGGGTGTCGGCTCGCGGCCGGCCTCCCCGCCGCGGGACCAGCCGGCTGCCGGGGGCGCCCACCCGCCGGCGGAACGGGCCAGGTCGTCCTGCTGACCCGTCCCGTCGCCGTGCTCTCCCGGGGTGGCGGCTCCGGGTTGCCCTGATTCACTCACCGCGCGCTCCTTGGTCGCCCCCGCTGAGGCTACCGTGTGGTGACAGTGGCGATAAGTTACAGCGGCGGGCCAATTCCGGGACGGGTTCACGACCCGGACCGGTTCGGGTGATAAGTGCCGGCTCGTACGACGAAACTCGGAGGCTCCCATGACCGCTGTGGGGAACGGTGCACAGACCGCAGGCCGGCCCACCCGCCTGCCCCGTTCGGCGCGGCGCAAGCAGCTGCTCGCGGCCGCCCAGGAGGTGTTCGTCGCCCAGGGCTACCACGCCGCGGCGATGGACGACATCGCCGAGCGGGCGGGGGTCTCCAAGCCGGTGCTCTACCAGCACTTCCCGGGCAAGATGGAGCTCTACCTGGCGCTGCTGGACACGCACTGCGACGCCATCGTGGCGAAGGTGCACGACGCGATGCGCGGCACCAACGACAACAAGGAGCGGGTGAGCGCGTCGGTGCGCGCGTACTTCGACTTCGTCGACCACGAGAGCGAGGCGTTCCGCCTGGTCTTCGAGTCGGACCTGCGCAACGACCCGGCCGTCCGGCAGCGGGTGGAGCGGGTCGAGCAGGGCTGCATCGCGGCGATAACCGACACCATCATCTCGGACACCGGCGTCAGCCGGGCGCACGCCGAGCTGCTCGCCTCCGGCCTGGTCGGGGCGGCGGAGACGGCGGCGCAGTTCTGGCTGGCCGGCGGGCGGCAGGTGCCGAAAGCGGAGGCGGAGGCGCTGGTCGCCGCGCTGTCCTGGCGGGGCATCGCCAGCTTCCCGCTGCAAGGTGAGTCAGCCTGAACATCGGGCCGTCAGATCGGATAGCCTTCGCACGGCGGCTTTTTCGCCCCAGTTGAGGTTGAGGAGGCACCGTGGAGGTCAAGATCGGCGTGCAGTACGCGCCGCGCGAGCTGGTCCTGGAGAGCGCGCAGACGCCAGCCGAGATCGAGCAGATCGTGACCGACGCCTTCGCCAAGGGCGAGGGCACCCTCTCCCTGACCGACGAGAAGGGCCGACGGGTGATCGTGCCGGTCAACAAGGTCGCGTACGTCGAGATCGCGGAGGCCGCGCCCCGCGCGGTCGGGTTCACCGTCCGCTGACGATCCGGTTGCCGCGGCAGGCGACGCACCCGCGTCCCTGCCGCGCGGCACGCCCGAGGCGGCTCAGTTGTTCAGCCCGGCGGCGGTCATCCGCGCGGTGTGCGCGGCGGTCATCCGCCGGAACAGCGCCGGCACGTCCGCGCCCTCCCGCCGCGTGATCAGCGAGGTCAGCCCGCCCCGGTCGGCGGCGGCGACCCGCCCGGCCTGGGAGAGCGCCTCCCCGACGAGCCGCCGCGCCCACATCGAGAGCCGGTTGGCCACCCGCGGGTCGGCCTCGATCGCCGCCCGCATCTCGGCGGCGGCGAACTCGGCGTACCGGGAGTCGTGCAGGACATCGAGGACCAGCCGGCGGTCCGGTTCGGCCAGGCCGTCGGCGATCTCCCGGAGGAAGTCGTCGGTGATGGCGTCGCCGACGTACGCCTTGGTCACCGCCTCCAGCCAGTTCTTCGGCTCGGTCGAGTCGTGGTACGCCTGGAGCGCCCCGACGTACGGGGCCATCGCGTCGTCGGGCGGCACGCCGAGCGCCGCGAGCCGGTCGGCGATCCGCCGGTAGCTGCCGATCTCGGCCGCGGCCATCTCGCTCAGCGCGCCCGGCGGCGCAGGTCCGGGGCGAGCCGGGCGTCGGCGGCCAGCCGGTCGAACGCCAGCAGCTCCCCGTACGCCACCAGGCCGAGCAGGTCGACGAGGGCCGGGTCGGGCGCGGTCGGGGCGGACACCAGCGCAGGCTACCGTCCGGCCAGGTGACCCGGCCGCCCACGCCCTTGTGGCGCAGGTCACACCCGTTACCCCCGGACGTCGCCCGGTCACCCGGAATCAGGACAGCCACCAGGGGGTTCAGGTAGTATGGAACAGTTGCCGTGGGCGTCGATCCGATCAGTGAACTGATCGCACCCGACCCGCGGCGCGCGTGCGGCCCGGTCCGGCTCGGCATTCCGCCCGACCGTGTGGCCCGCGCCATACCGATCGCGCCCTGAGGACATGACGGGGCGCACCACGAGAGGGCACCCCCAAATCCATATGAGCGAGCTGATTCAGGACAACGTGGGCCAGGAACTGGCCCCCACCGCTCCGGTCCGTCCGGAGGCTCCCACTTTCGCCGAACTCGGCGCCCGCCAGGAGACCGTCGAGGCCCTGGCCGCCGCCGGCATCACCCGCGCGTTCGCCATCCAGGAGTACGCGCTGCCGATCGCGCTGCGCGGCGTAGACCTGATCGGCCAGGCACCGACCGGCACCGGCAAGACCCTCGGCTTCGGCGTACCGCTGCTGGAGCGCGTCTTCGCCCCCGCCGAGGGCAGCGACGGCGTGCCGCAGGCGCTGGTCGTCGTCCCCACCCGCGAGCTGGGCATCCAGGTCGCCAAGGACCTCGCGCCGCGGGCAAGACCCGGGGCGTGCGGGTGCTGCCGATCTACGGCGGCGTGGCGTACGAGCCGCAGATCGACGCGCTGCGTAAGGGCGTCGAGATCCTGGTCGGTACGCCCGGCCGGCTGATGGACCTGCAGAAGCAGAAGCACCTGCGGCTCGACCGGGTGCGCGCGCTGGTCCTCGACGAGGCCGACCGGATGCTCGACCTGGGCTTCCTCGACGACGTCGAGAAGATCCTCGCGATGCTGCCGGAGGACCGGCAGACCATGCTGTTCTCGGCCACCATGCCGGACCCGATCGTCGCCCTGTCCCGGCGCTTCCTGCGCCGGCCGGTGACCATCCACGCCGGGCACACCGCCGAGACCGGCCCGTCGCCGCAGACGCAGCAGCTGGTCTACCGCACCCACTCGATGAACAAGGTCGAGATCGTCGCGCGCATCCTCCAGGCGGAGGGGCGCGGCCTGACCATGATCTTCACCCGGACCAAGCGGGCCGCCGACCGGGTCGCCGAGGACCTCGACTTCCGCGGCTTCGCGGTCGCCGCCGTCCACGGGGACCTGGGCCAGGGCGCCCGCGAGCGGGCCCTGCGGGCGTTCCGCGCCGGCAAGATCGACATCCTGGTCGCCACCGACGTGGCGGCACGTGGGCTCGACGTCACCGGCGTCACCCACGTCATCAACTACGACTGCCCCGAGGACCAGGACACCTACACCCACCGGATCGGTCGTACCGGCCGGGCCGGGGCGACCGGTGTCGCGGTGACCTTCGTCGACTGGGACGACATGCCCCGTTGGCGGATCATCGACAAGACGCTCGGGCTGGAGATGCCGGAGCCGCTGGAGACGTACCACACCTCTCCGCACCTCTACACCGACCTGGACATCTCCCGCGACGTCACCGGCACCCTGCCGACCGCCGAGCGGACTCGGGCCGGGCTGTCGGCGGAGGTCGAGGAGGACCTCGGCGGCCGGCCCCGGCGCGGTGAGAGCCGGGGCTCCCGCCGCGGCGAGAGCCGCGGCCGGAGCGAGCGCGGCGACCGCGAGCGCGGCGACCGCGAGCGCGGCCGG
>NZ_JAEVHJ010000460.1:0-3907 GCF_016802855.1 Micromonospora sp. ATA51
CCCGGCGGGCCGGCCGGATGCGGCTGGCGTTGGGCGCGCTGGTCTTCGCCGCCGGGGTGGCGGCGCTGGTCGGCGCCGGCCTGGCCGGTCAGGTGCCGCTGGTGGCCGCCGGCGGGGTGCTCAGCTTCTTCGGCATCGTGCTCTTCGGCCCGGTGCTGGTGCCGGCGCTGGTCCGGGTGCTGGGCCGGCCGGCCCGGCGCTGCTCGGCGCGACCGCCGGGCTCGCCGTGGCCAACGCGGTCCGCAACCCGCGCCGGGTCGCCGCGACCGCCACCGCGCTGGTCATCGGGATCGGTCTGGTGTCGGCGTTCGTGGTCGGGGCGGGCAGCGCGAAGGCGGGCATCGAGCGCGCCGTGGACGCGGAGATCGGGGTGGACTTCCTGGTCACCGGGATCGGGGCGGACCTGCCGGCGCCGCTGGCCGGGGAGTTGGCCGCCCGACCGGAGCTGGGCGTCGTGCACGAGCAGCGCAGCCGCGTCGTCGGCGGTGTCGGTGTGCGGTCGGCGCACCCCGCCCTGATCGGCCGGACGCTGACCGCCGTGGACTCCGGTGACGTCGGCCGGCTCGGCCCCGGCACCGTGCTGGTGCACCGGCAGGTGGCCGCGGCGCGGGGCTGGACCGTCGGCTCGACCGTGACCGTCGCCGGTCGGACGTTCCGGGTGGCGGCGGTGGTCGCCGACGACGGTCCGGTGCTGGCCGGCAGCCCGGTGCCCGCCGGTTTCGTGGTCGACGTGGTGGACGCCGACTTCGGCCGGCTCTTCCCGGCCGAGCGCGGGTACCTGGCGGAGGTCGACCCCGCCGACGGGGTCTCCCCGGCCGCGGCCCGGACCGCGATCGAGTCCGTGCTCGCCGACTACCCCACGGTCAATCTGATGGACCAGGCCGCGTACAAGAAGATGCTCACCGGCACGGTGGACATGGTGCTCGCCTTCGTCACCGCGCTGCTCGGCCTGGCCGTGGTGATCGCGCTGGTCGGGGTGGCGAACACGCTCAGCCTGTCGGTGGTCGAACGCACCCGGGAGAACGCGGTGCTGCGGGCGGTCGGGCTGACCCGGGGCGGGATGCGCGCCGTGCTGGCCGTCGAGGCGGTGCTCACCGCCCTGGTCGGCACGCTGCTCGGGATCGCGCTGGGCACCGGCGTCAGCGCGGGCGCGATGGCCGTGGTGGCCCGGATCGGCGGCGACTTCACCCTGGTCATGCCGTGGGGGCGGCTCGGCCTGATCCTCGCGGTGGCGGTGCTGGCCGCGCTCGCCGCCTCCGTCCTGCCGGCCCGGCGGGCGCTGGCCCGGCCGGTGGTCGAGGCGCTCGGCGCGGAGTGAAAACGGCGCGGTGAGCGACCGCGCTCGGGCCCGCTAGCAGCGGGACCGGAGCGCGGCCGCTTCGGATCAGGCGGTGCGGCGAGGTTGGCCGGTCCCCTGTGGCCGGTGCGGAGCAGCGGCGCACCGGTGCCGGCGATGGATCGGGCCGGTTCAGCCCTCTGGGGTGTCCGGAGGGGTGGTCGTGGTGCTCGTGTCCGTCGGTACCGGCGCGGTGGTCGTGGTCGTGTCAGTCGGCACCGGCTCGGTGCTCGTCGGCGTGGTCTCGACCGTCGAGGGCTCCGGTGATGTCGACGGCGAGGTAGCCGGGGTCGGCGTCCGGCTCGGTGTCGCCGAAGCCGACGGGGACGGCCGGTTGCCCGGCCCGGCCGGACGGTAGGTGCGACCGTCCTGGTCCGTCGGGGCGGCCTCGGTGGCGGCCGGGACCTCGCCTTCGCCGCTGGGCGCGACCCCGGGCGACGTGGTCTCGATCGTGGTGGCCGGGTTGTTGTCGGCCGATTTCGCCGCGCCGAGCGCGGCGCCGAGCGCGATCAGCCCCACCAGCACCGCCGCGAGCGCGCCGACCAGCGCGCCACGTCGCCCGCGCCGACCGGCTCGGCCGACCGTGGCCGTCGGCGCCACGATCGGGTGGTCGTCCCGGGTGGTCATCGGGCCGGCCGGCCTGCGCAGCGTGACCGGCACCATGGCGGTGGGCGACTCGGAGATCGCGGCGCGGGCCGCCGCCGCCATCGCGGCGCCGTCCGGGAAGCGGTCGGCCGGGTCCTTCGCCAGCGCCCGCGCGACCAGTTCGCGGACCGGCTGCGGGATGTCGTGCGACAGCTCCGGCGGCTCGTCGTCGAGGTGCCGCACGGCGACCTGGAGCGGATTGTCGCCGGTGAACGGCGGACTGCCGGTGAGGCAGCAGTACGCCACGGCGCCGAGCGCGTAGATGTCGGTGGCCCCGGAGACCGGACGGCCCGCGGCCTGCTCGGGAGCCATGTAGAGGGCGGTGCCGGGTACGGCGTTCGTGCTGGTGATGCTGGTCACGTTGGTCGACCGGGCCACGCCGAAGTCGACCAGCACGACCGTGCCGTCCTCCTGCACCAGCAGGTTGCTCGGCTTGACGTCCCGGTGCACGATGCCGCGGGCGTGCGCCGCGTGCAGGGACTGGGCCACCTGCGCCACGATCGACATCGTCTCGGCGACCTCGAGCTGCCCGGCGGCCTCGATGCGGCGGGAGAGTGGCTCGCCCTCGACGAACTCCATGACCAGGTAGTCGGCGCGGCTGCCGTCGGGCAGGTCGTCCGCGCCGGAGTCGAAGACCTGCACGATGCCGGGGCTGCGCAGCGAGGCCATGATCCGGGCCTCGGCGCGGAACCGGGCGATGAAGTCGGGGTCGGACACCAGCGCCGGAAGTAGGACCTTCACTGCGACCTGACGGCCCAGCACCTGGTCCGTGGCACGCCAGACGTCGCCCATGCCGCCGGTGGCGACACGTTCGTCCAGGCGGTACCGACCGCTGAGTACGACTTCCGATGACAACACCCCATTACCGTACCCAGAGTGGCGGCGGAGTATTTCCCGCGATCTCTCCCGCCGGAAGCGGCGGCCGGTTCGAGGTCGATTCGCCGAATGGTCGGCGGCATCCGCGCCGTTCGGCCGACCTTGCGGACCCCGGTACGATCGGCCAGGAAATGGGGCTGACGAGTTCGTATGTCCGGCTTCAGGACATCGGATTCACCTGATGTCCGCTGATCGGCGCACCGAGCGTCTGAAAGGCCCCTGCCGTTACACCGACTCGCCGTGTCAGGTTGTAGACAAATCTCACTCTTTCCGATCGAACGGCGGCTTGTCCCACCACCGATCCACTCCTAGCGTTAGCCCGGCTCTGGGCCGCCCCATGGCGCCGGTACCGTATGTCCGCCGACGGCCGTGTTCCGCGGCGTTGTCCATACGTGCGTCCGCCGCTCCGGCGTCGGGCGCGATCGGGTCAGCGGGGGGCTGATGGTGCGGGTGGTGGTCCGGTTGTCGGACAGGGCGGGCGCCGGCCTCGCCGGCTCCGGCACGGGTCGGCCCGCGGATTCGGAACGGCGGGTCCATGACCGGTGAGCTGAACGAGGCGGTCGTCGCCGCGCAGGCGGGGGACGAGGAAGCATTCCGTTTCCTTTACCGCACCCTGCAGCCCGGCCTGGTCCGCTATCTCACCGCGCTCGTCGGCGCGGACGCCGAGGACGTCGCCTCGGAAACCTGGCTGCAGATCTCCCGTGACCTGCCCAGATTCACCGGCGGCGAAATCCGGGCCTGGACGGTCACCATCGCCCGCAACCGCGCGATGGACCATCTGCGCCGGCAGCGCCGCAGACCGTCGCTGCCGGTGCCCGTGCAGGCGCTCAGCGAGCTGGCCGGGGACGCCGACACCGCCGAGCGGGCCGGGGAGACCATCGGCACCGAGGCGGCGCTCGCGCTGATCGCCACCCTGCCGCCGCGGGAGGCCGAGGCGGTGCTGCTCCGGGCGGTGATCGGTCTCGACGCGGAGACCGCCGGACGGGTCCTCGGGCGGCCGCCCGGGCGCGGTCCGCACCCGCCGGCCCACCGGGGGCTGCGCCGGACCTC
>NZ_JAEVHJ010000461.1:0-3905 GCF_016802855.1 Micromonospora sp. ATA51
CTCTCGCCCTCCGGCGGGCGCGCCTCGCCGCCGTCCGGCGATCCTCGCACGCCCCCGGCCGCTCCGCCGGTCGGCGCGGCGGGGGTGCGAGCGGGGCGCGGCGGGGCCGGCGAACCTGGTCAGGGCGGGTGGCGGGACGGTTGTCCGACCCGACCGCTACCGTGCGGGGGAAGCACGATCACGGGAGGTCGACGCGGTGTCCGAAGGCGGCAGGGTGTCCGAGGAAGCGGTTCCCCAGCAGGTCAGCCCCGCGCAGGAGGCGGCGGCGGGCGCCGAGCCGACCCCGGAGGCGCGGGAGCGGCACGCGACGCTGAGCCAGGAGCTCACCGAGCACCAGTATCGCTACTACGTCCTCGACGCGCCGACCATCTCCGACGCCGAGTTCGACAAGCAGCTGCGCGAGCTGGAGGCGCTGGAGGCGGAGTTCCCCGCGCTGCGCACCCCCGACTCGCCGACCCAGCGGGTGGGCGGCACCTTCTCCACGGAGTTCACCCCGGTCACCCACGCCGAGCGGATGCTCTCGCTGGACAACGCCTTCGCCGGCGAGGAGCTGGCCGCCTGGGCCGAGCGGGTCGAGCGGGACGCCGGCGGTCCGGTGCCGTACCTCTGCGAGCTGAAGGTCGACGGCCTGGCCATCAACCTGACCTACGAGAAGGGTCGGCTGGTCCGCGCCGCCACCCGGGGCGACGGGCGCACCGGTGAGGACGTCACCGCCAACGTGCGCAGCATCAGGGACGTACCGGCGAAGCTGACCGCCTCCGACGATTTCCCGGAGGTGCCCGAGTTCCTGGAGGTGCGCGGCGAGATCTACTTCCCGCTCGCCGCGTTCGCCGACCTGAACGCCGGCCTGGTCGAGCAGGGCAAGGCTCCGTTCGCCAACCCGCGCAACGCCGCCGCCGGCAGCCTGCGGCAGAAGGACCCGCGGATCACCGCCTCCCGGCCGCTGCGCCTGGTGGTGCACGGCATCGGCGCCCGCAGGGGGTTCCAGCCGGCCGCGCAGTCCGAGTCGTACGCGGCGCTGAAGGCGTGGGGGCTGCCGACCAGCGACCGCTGGCGGGTGGTGCCCGGCCTGGCCGGCGTCGCGGAATACATCGCCTACTACGCCGAGCACCGGCACGACGTCGAGCACGAGATCGACGGCGTGGTGGTCAAGGTCGACCCGGTCTCCATCCAGGGCCGCCTCGGCTCGACCAGCCGCGCGCCGCGCTGGGCGATCGCCTTCAAGTACCCGCCGGAGGAGGTGACCACCAAGCTGCTCGACATCGACGTCAACGTCGGGCGGACCGGCCGGGTCACCCCGTTCGCCGTGCTGGAGCCGGTGCGGGTGGCCGGGTCCACGGTCGCCCTGGCGACCCTGCACAACGCCCGTGAGGTCGAGCGCAAGGGAGTGCTGATCGGCGACACCGTGGTGCTGCGCAAGGCCGGCGACGTCATCCCCGAGGTGCTCGGCCCCGTGGTCGACCTGCGGCCCGCCGACGCCCGGCCGTTCGTCATGCCCACCACCTGCCCGGCCTGCGGCACGCCGCTCGCCCCGGCGAAGGAGGGCGACGTCGACATCCGCTGCCCCAACACCCGCAGCTGCCCGGCGCAGCTGCGCGAGCGGGTCTTCCACCTGGCCGGCCGGGGCGCATTCGACATCGAGGTGCTCGGTTACAAGGGCGCCGCGGCCCTGCTCGACGCGCAGATCATCGCCGACGAGGGTGACCTGTTCGTCCTCGACGCCGAACAGCTCGCCCGCTCGCCCTTCTTCGTCAACAAGGACGGCAGCCTGGGCAGCAACGCCGTCAAGCTGCTGGACAACCTGGCCGAGGCCAAGCAGCGGGACCTGTGGCGGGTGCTGGTCGCGCTTTCCATCCGGCATGTCGGCCCGACCGCGGCGCAGGCGCTCGCCCGGCACTTCCGCTCGATGGACGCCATCGAGGCGGCCACCGAGGAGGAGCTGTCCTCGGTGGACGGTGTCGGGCCGACCATCGCCGCCAGCATCAAGGAGTGGTTCGCCGTCGACTGGCACCGCGAGGTGGTGCGCAAGTGGGCCGAGGCGGGCGTACGGATGGCCGAGGAGGCGGTGGACGAGGGGCCGCGGCCGCTGGAGGGGCTCACCGTGGTGGTGACCGGCACCCTCGCCGGGTTCAGCCGGGACCAGGCGTCCGAGGCGATCCAGAGCCGGGGCGGCAAGGTGACCGGCTCGGTCTCCAAGAAGACCAGCTTCGTGGTGGTCGGGGACAACCCCGGCTCCAAGGCGGACAAGGCCGTCAGCCTCAAGCTGCCCGTCCTCGACGAGGAGGGCTTCCGGGTGCTGCTGGAGTCCGGCCCGGACGCTGCCCGGGGCGTCGCCCGCACCGAGGAGTGACGCCGCGGGTCGGGGCGGCGTCTGCGCGTATTCCAACTTAATTACGACTACGACCGATTCGTGACTGTCATGTCGGGGAAACCGGGACCGAGGGCGTTTCATTGGTGCACGGCGTGTGAGCGGAGCACGCCAGGGCCGATCCCGGGAGGTGCGATGGAGGCCGCCGATCCGCGCAACTCCGTCCCGCCCGGACGCGTGGCGCCGTTCTTCGGCTTCGTCGCCGCGGTGTTCGCCCTGGCCGTGCTGATCTCGGCCGGGTCACTGGCCGACCTGCCCGATCGGCTGCACCGGATGCCGGCGGCGTTCTGGACCATGGCGGCGCTCGCCGTCGCCTGCGACGCGCGTCCCTTCGTCCCGCCCGGCCGGAGGCAGACCTCCGCCGTCTTCCCGTCGACCTGCTTCAGCTTCGCCATCCTGCTCGGTTGGGGGCTCGGTCCAGCGGTCGCCGTGCAGGCGGTGGCGGTCGCCGTGTCCGGCTGGCGGCTCGGGTACGCGCCGTGGCGCACCGCCTTCAACGCCGCCCAGTACGCCTGCGCCCTCGGCGCCGCGTACTGGGTCACCCGGCTCGGCCCGGGCGCCATCTTCGACCGCGGCCGGCTGCACTGGACCGACGTCGGGGCCGTCGGCGGGGCCGCCGTCGCCTGGTTCGCGGTCAACTACGGGCTGGTCACCAGCGCTATCCGGCTGCGCTTCGGCGACCGCTGGTGGCCCAGCGTCCGGCTCGGCCTGGCGTACGAGCTGCTCTCCACCGGTTCGCTGCTGCTGCTCGCCCCGGTGCTGGTCGCCGCCGCCCGGGCCAGCGCGGCGCTGATCCCGCTGGTGCTGGTGCCGCTCTTCGCGGTCTACCGGATGGCCCGGCTCGCCGCCGAGCAGGAGCAGCTCGCCGCGCTCGACCCGCTCACCGGGCTGCCAACCGCAAGGCGCTGCTGGCCGAGGTGGCCGAGCAGGTGCACCTGCACGCGGAGCGGGCCGCCCGGGGGGCGCCGGACGCGCACCTCGCCCTGCTGCTCATCGACCTGGACCGGTTCAAGCACGTCAACGACGCCCTCGGGCACGCGGTGGGGGACCGGCTGCTGGTCGAGGTCAGCGCCCGGCTCACCGACGTGGTACGCGACGGCGACCTGGTCGCCCGGCTCGGCGGGGACGAGTTCGCCATCGTGGTCCCGGCGCTGACCGGCACCGAAGAGGCCCGGGCGCTGGCCGACCGGGTGGTCGGCGCGCTCGCCGAGCCGGTGTCCCTGGACGGCCTGCCACTGGACGTCGGCGGCTCGATCGGCATCGCCATCTTCCCCGAGCACGGCGAGGACTTCGCCACCCTGATGCGCCACGCCGACGTGGCGATGTACGACGCCAAGCACCGCAACGACACGGTCGCCGTGTACGCCGCCGAGTCCGACCACAACTCGGCGGAGCGGCTGAGCCTCCTGGCCGACCTGCGTCGCGTACTCGAAGCGGGGCCGGCGGTGTTGTCGATCTGTCCGTCGTCGGATCCGGTGAGGTACGCGCTGACCCGGCCGTACTCGAAGCGGGGCTGGTACTCCATCCGCATGGGGAC
>NZ_JAEVHJ010000462.1:0-3901 GCF_016802855.1 Micromonospora sp. ATA51
GGTCAGGGGCGGGGGGCGGGGGTGATGACGGAGCTGGTGAGGCGGTCGTGGAGGCCGCGGCGGTGTTCGTCCATGATCAGGGCGGGGACGACCAGGGCGAGCAGGAGGCCGCGGAGCAGGGCGCGGAGCACGCCGATCCGGCCGCCGTCGGACCAGTCGACGCAGCGGATCCGGGTGACGTACATGCCGGGGGTCTGGGTGAACAGGCCGAGGAAGAAGCCGTACTCCAGGACGAGGACCAGCACCGGGGCCCAGCCGTCGCGGACCGGGTCGGCGAAGAAGTTGGACACCAGCAGGCAGAGCACCCAGTCGACGACCAGCGCGCCGAAGCGGCGACCCAGGCTCGGCGGGACGAAGGCGGGGTCGGTGGCGGGCGGCGCCGGGGCATGCGGGTTGGTCACAGCGGTCAAGGGTAGCCAGCGGGGTGGCCCGGTCCGGATCCGCTCTCCCCGTCAAATCGGACCAAGGCCGTCAATTAGCGCGACACGGGCACCGCCGGTATGGTCCGAACGGAGAGCAGAGGTGGCTGAGCGGCCGGGATGACGCTCCGCGAGGGACGTAACACGGCGGAAACAGGGGAGACACCGCCGGGCAACCGCACGGTCATAGCGTCGCCAGGAGCCTAGCCACCCCGTGGACGTGCCAGGAGGACGTGTGTTCGCCAATCCCGAGGAACTCCTGCGATACCTCAAGAACGAGGACGTGAAGTTCGTCGACGTACGTTTCTGTGACCTGCCCGGCGTGATGCAGCACTTCAACCTGCCGGTCGAGTCCGTCGACGACGCGCTCTTCACCGACGGCCTCGCGTTCGACGGCTCGTCGATCCGTGGCTTCCAGGCGATCCACGAGTCGGACATGCTCCTGCTCCCGGACGTCGCGACCGCCTTCATCGACCCGTTCCGCGCGCAGAAGACCCTCGCGCTGAACTTCTTCATCCACGACCCGTTCACCCGCGAGGCGTACTCCCGGGACCCGCGGAACGTGGCGAAGAAGGCCGAGGCCTTCCTCGCGGCGAGCGGCATCGCCGACACCGCGTACTTCGGCGCCGAGGCGGAGTTCTACATCTTCGACTCGATCCGCCACGAGACCTCCGCGCACCAGTCGTTCTACTACATCGACTCGATCGAGGGCGCCTGGAACTCCGGCCGCGAGGAAGAGGGCGGCAACCGCGGTTACAAGACCGCGTACAAGGGTGGCTACTTCCCGGTGCCGCCGGTCGACCACTACGCCGACCTGCGCGACTCGATCGTGCGGCGCCTGGTCGACACCGGGTTCACCGTGGAGCGCTCGCACCACGAGGTGGGCACCGCCGGCCAGTCGGAGATCAACTACAAGTTCTCCACCCTGCTGCACTCCGCCGACCAGCTCCAGCTCTTCAAGTACATCGTGAAGAACGAGACCTGGGCCAACGGCAAGACCGCGACGTTCATGCCGAAGCCGCTCTTCGGCGACAACGGCTCCGGCATGCACACCCACCAGAGCCTCTGGCTGAACGGCGAGCCGCTGTTCTACGACGAGACCGGCTACGCCGGCCTGTCGGACACCGCCCGCTGGTACATCGGCGGCCTGCTGCACCACGCGCCGTCGCTGCTGGCCTTCACCAACCCGACGGTCAACTCGTACCGCCGCCTGGTGCCGGGCTTCGAGGCGCCGGTCAACCTCGTCTACTCGCAGCGCAACCGGTCCGCCTGCACCCGCATCCCGGTCACCGGCAGCAACCCGAAGGCCAAGCGGGTCGAGTTCCGGGTGCCGGACCCGTCCAGCAACCCGTACCTCGCCTTCTCGGCGATGATGATGGCCGGCCTGGACGGCATCAAGAACAAGATCGAGCCGCCGGCGCCGATCGACAAGGACCTGTACGACCTGCCGCCGGAGGAGTGGGGCGACGTCAAGCAGGTGCCGGGCTCGCTGCCCGAGGTGCTCAACGCGCTCGAGGCCGACCACGACTACCTGCTCGACGGCGGCGTGTTCACCCCGGACCTCATCTCCACCTGGGTGAGCTGGAAGCGGGCCAACGAGGTCGACCCGGTGCGCCTGCGCCCGACCCCGCACGAGTTCGCCATGTACTTCGACTGCTGACCAGTTCCACCAGCACCGGCTGGGCCGGCTCCGCGTTCGCGGGGCCGGCCCGGCTCTCTGGCCGGCGGGGACTCAGCGGGCGAGCAGAGCGTCCAGCTTGCCGAAGGAGCTGCCCCAGCCCTCGCGGGCGCCGCTCTCCGTTCCCGGGCTGAACGGCCCCTGCCTGAGCACCAGGCGGGTCCTGCCCTCCTCGTCGTGGAACTCCAGCCGGAGCGCCATGGTGATCTCGCCGGCGCCGAAGTCGACCCGCTGGGTCCCGACCAGCAGCTCGTTCTCCACCAGCTCGGTGAAGGTGGCGTCGACGGCCGAGGTCATGCTCGGATCGGCGTCGTTGACCATGGTGAAGCGCTGGTGGCCGCCGACCCGGGCCTCGACGCTGACGGTCGCCCGCGGCACCGACCAGCCAGCCGGGCCGAACCAGGCGGCGAGCTGGTCCGGGTCGGTGAACGCCCGGTAGACCAGCTCGGGCGGGGCGTCGAAGACGCGGGTGATGACGAGATCCTGGGTTTCGGTCGTGTCGGTCATGGTGTTGCCCTCTCTCATTTCTCGTTCCGCTCCGTCTGGGTTTGCATCCGCTTCAGGTGGGCGTCGAGCCGATCGAAGTTCGTGTCCCAGAACTGCCGGTAGCGCTCCATCCAGACCGTCGCCTCACGCAACGGCTCCGGATTGAGGCTGCTGGAGCGCCACTGGGCGCTGCGGGACCGAGTGATCAGGCCGGCCTGCTCGAGCACCTTCAGGTGCCGCGAGATCGCCGGGAGGCTGATCGCGAACGGCTCGGCGAGCTCCGTGACGGTGGCGTCCCCCTCGGCCAGCCGGGCGAGGATCGCCCGTCGGGTGGGGTCGGCCAACGCCGCGAAGATGACGCTGAGTCGATCGTCCGCCACTTGCGTAACCACCTCGTTAATTAACGAATGCGTTAAACATAGGTGGGTCCGAACCCACCGTCAACCACTTCAGCCGATCAGGTCGGGCGGGCTCGTCGGGCCAACGCCACCCGGACCGCCCCCACCCCGAGCGCCACCACCACGGCGGTCATCGCGATCGCGCCCGGCGCCTTGGTGAACCGGGCCAGGTTGGTGCCGTCCGGCAGGGCGAGGAAGGAGACCACCGCGCAGGGCAGCACGAACCAGGTCGTCCGCGCCACCGGGACCGTGGCCACCGACAGCACCGCCAGCGGCCAGGTGGCGTACCAGGGGTGGAAGACCGGGGCGAGCAGGGCGGTGGCGGCCAACGCCAGGCCCGCCCCGACGAGGGCCACCCGGGGTCGGGCCGCCCGCTGCCTCACGTCGTTCAGCCGGCGCAGCGCCGACCAGGCCCACCACCAGAGCGCGACCAGCAGCACCGCCAGCACCAGCAGCGCCACCAGCCGGACCACCGGCACCGCGTGCGGCTCCCGGCCGACGAGCGCCCCGGCGTAGTCGACGACAAAGCCCACGGCAGTCGGCGGCGAGGTCCACTGCTCGGAGTCGCCGCTGCGGGCCAGGCCGCTCACCCAGCCGAAGCCGAGCCCGGTGACCAGGGATGTGACCAGGAGCGCGCCCACCGCTCCCCCGGCCAGCCAGGCCGCGTCCCGCAGCAGCGCGCGCGGCGTGTACCGACCCAGCACCGCGGCGAGCGCCGCGAACGGCAGCACCACCACCGCGACCGCCTTCACCGCCACCGCCAGCCCCAGCAGCACCCCGGCCAGCAGCAGCGCCCGCGGCTTGCCGGGCCGGTGGACCAGCACCAGCAGGCCGGACAGCAGCAGGCCGAGCAGCAGCGCGTCGTTGTGTGCGCCGCCGACCAGGTGCACGCCGACCAGTGGGCAGGCCAGCGCCAGCCA
>NZ_JAEVHJ010000463.1:0-3882 GCF_016802855.1 Micromonospora sp. ATA51
GCCCGGCCGCCGCGCCAGCCCGCTGCCGGCCGCCGGGCAACGACTTCTGGCGGGACCGCTGGGGCTCGCTGCTCGCCACCGTGGGGCTCCTCCTGCTCGCCGCGCTCTTCGTCGCCGTGGGCGTGGTGCAGCGCCGCCGGCAGCTCCGGGGCGCCGCGCCCGCGCAGCGCGCCGGGGCGGAAGCCGCCGGGCGTACCGGGGAAAAGGCGTGACCACCGACGTGCCGGCGCAGCCGGGCTGGCGGGTCGCCCGCGCGGCGGTCCTGCTCGCGGTCTTCGTCTGCGCGGCCTGCGGCCTGGTCTACGAGCTGGCGCTGGTCGCGCTCGGCAGCTACCTGATCGGTGACGCGGTCGGGCAGGCGTCGATCGTGCTCGGCGTGATGGTCTTCGCGATGGGCGTCGGCGCGCTCGTCGCCAAGCCGTTGCAGTCCCGGGCCGCGGCCGCGTTCGCCGCGATCGAGCTGACCCTCGCGCTGCTCGGCGGGCTCTCCGTGCTCGGCCTCTACGCCGCGTTCGCCTGGCTCGACCTCTACGGCCCGGCGCTGGTCGGCACCGCCTTCGTGCTCGGCCTGCTGATCGGCGCGGAGATCCCGCTGCTGATGGTCATGCTGCAACGCATCCGCGAGCAGTCCGCCGGCAGCGCGGTGGCCGACCTCTTCGCCGCCGACTACGTCGGCGCGCTGCTCGGTGGGCTGGCCTTCCCGTTCCTGCTGATGCCGGTCTTCGGCCAGCTCAGGGGCGCCCTGGTGGTCGGCGTGGTGAACGCGGTGGCCGGCCTCGCGCTGGTCTGCACGGTCTTTCGCCGGGAGTTGAGCCGTCGGGCGCGGCTCGCGCTCGGCGCCGGCTCCGTCGTGGTCGCCCTCTGCCTGGGGTACGCCTGGATCACCGCCGCCGACTTCGAGCTGACCGCCCGGCAGCAGCTGTACCGGGACCCGGTGGTGCACGCCGAGCGCAGCCGCTACCAGGAGATCGTGCTCACCCGGTCGGTGCGCGAGGCCGGCCACGCCGACACCGACCTGCGGCTCTTCCTCAACGGCGACCTCCAGTTCAGCTCCGTCGATGAGTACCGCTACCACGAGTCGCTGGTGCACCCGGCCCTGCGCGGGCCGCGCGGCGAGGTGCTGGTGCTCGGCGCCGGCGACGGGCTCGCGCTCCGGGAGATCCTGAAGTATCCGGACGTGCGCCGGGTGACCGTGGTCGACCTCGACCCGGCGGTGGTGCGGCTGGCGCGCAGCGAGCCGCAGCTGCGCGAGCTGAACCGGAACTCGTTCGCCGACCCCCGGGTCCGGGTGCTCAACGTCGACGCGTTCGGCTGGCTGCGCACCGCCACGGAACGCTTCGACGTGGTGGTGGCCGACCTGCCCGACCCGGACGAGACGGCCACCGCGAAGCTCTACACCGTCGAGTTCTACGCGCTGATCCGCTCGGTGCTCGCCGACGGTGGGCGGCTGGTGGTGCAGTCCGGGTCCCCCTACTTCGCGCCCCGGTCGTACTGGTCGATCGAGCGGTCCGTCCGGGAGGCCGGCTTCGCCACCGTGCCGTACCACGTGGACGTGCCGAGCTTCGGTGACTGGGGGTTCGTGCTGGCCGCGCCGGGGAGCACCCCGCCGGTGCTGGACCTGCCGGCCGACGCCCCGCCGCTGCGCTTCCTCACCCCGGAGGTGCTGCGCGCCGCGGCGACCTTCCCCGCCGACCGGGGCCGGATGGATGTGCCCGCCTCCACCTTGTTGCAGCCCAGGGTGCTGGAGTACGCCCGCGCGGAGTGGCGCGGCTACTAGGTTCGGGGCATGTCGCCCCGGTTGTCGCGTCGCCGCCGTAGACCGCCGGGCGTCGAGTGGCTCCGCAACCGGGTGCCGACCCGGTCGGTGGAGGCGGCCGCGTACCTCGAGGCGTTCGTGCTCTCCGGGGTGGTCACCGTGCTGCTCACCCGGGCGTACCTCCAGGCCACGGGCTATCCGCAACTCGGCGGGGGTGGCCTGCACATCGCGCACGTGCTCTGGGGCGGCCTGCTGATGGCGGTCGGCCTCGGGATCGCGCTGGTCTTCCTCGGAAGTGGGCCCCGGACGGCCGGCGCGATCGTGGGCGGCGTCGGCTTCGGGCTCTTCATCGACGAGGTGGGCAAGCTCGTCACCGCCCGGACCGACTACTTCTACGCCCCGGCCGCCGGCATCATCTACGGCGCGTTCGCCCTGCTGGTCGTGCTCACCCAGGCGGTCCGTGGCCGGGTCCGGTTGACTCCCGCCGAGCGCACCGCGAACGCGCTGGACCTGGTGCTGGGCGGGCTGCCGGGCGGGCTCACCGACCGGCGGCGGGCGGCGGTGCTGCGGCTGGCCCGCGGATCGGGCCCGGCGGCCGAGGCGGCCGTGGCCCGGCTGCTCGACGCGGTACCGCGCCGCGAGCCGCCACCGGTCCGGTTCTGGCAGCGCTGGATCACCCGTTCCCGTCGGGTCGTCGCCTGGCTGACCGCCCGCCGGTGGCTGGTCTACCCGGTGGTGGTCTACCTGGTGGTGGAGCCGGTGGTCACCGTGGCGGCCGTGCTGCTCGCCGGCGTCACCGGCGAGCTGGACCAGCAGCGGGAGTGGGGCGCGGTGCTGGGGACGTCGGTCGCCGCGCTGATCACCGCCGTGCTGAGCGTACGGGCGGCGCTGCGGTTGCGCCGGGACCGGGCCGACGCGTTCCGGCTGTTCAAGCTGGCGCTCCTGGTGGACCTGCTGTTCGGGCAGATCTTCAACTTCACCGTCAACCAGTTCGGGGCGGTCTCCGCCCTCGCCGTCGACCTCTTCCTCCTCGGCGTGGTGACCGCCGAGCACAGCCGGCTCTGCGGGCAGGCACCGGAGTTCGCCGGCTGATCCACGCCCCGCGTCGAAGGTTTCCGCCCGGCGTGGCGTGCCGCGGTGGCCGGGCCTGGTTACGGTGTGCGGGTGATCTAGGGAAGGAGAACCATGGTCGATGCCCATGGCACGCCCACCCGCGCCCGTCCGGGCCTGGTGACGATATCCAGTTGGCTGCTCATCCTGTTCGCCGTCATCCAGGTGGTGAACCTGATCCTGACGATCTCCACCATCGGCACCATCCGGGACGTCCTGCGGGACGCCTACCGCGGCACCGCCGCCGAGCAGGCCGGCGACCTCGCCTACGGCTTCGGCATCGGGCTGGGCGTGCTGACCCTGCTGCTGGCCATCGGGATGGTCGTCCTCGCGCTGCTGAACAACCGTGGCAAGAACGGCGCCCGGATCACCACCTGGGTGCTCGGCGGCATCCTGATCTGCTGCACCGGCGGCAGCCTGGTGAACAACGCGGCCGGTGGGCTGACCAGCGGCGGCAGCACCGGCGACATGCCGAGCGGCGAGGAGATCCAGCGCCGGCTGAACGACGCACTGCCCTCCTGGTACGGCCCGGTCACCACGCTGCTCGGGGTCCTCGGCCTGCTCGCCCTGCTGGTCGCCCTGATCCTGCTGGCGCTGCCGAAGGCCAACGAGTTCTTCCGTAAGCCGCAGCAGGCCTGGGAACCGCCGCTGCCCGGCACCCCGTACCCGGGGCAGCCGTACCCGGGGCAGCCGTACCCCGGCGGCCAGCCCGGCTATCCGCCGGCCTCGGCCCACCCCGCCGAGCCCGGTCCGTGGCAGCCGCCGGCCCCGCCGGCCCCCGGGCAGCCGGGTTCGGACCAACCGGCCCCGGGCCAGCCGGGTGGTCGGGAGGGCGGGACCGAGGGACCGGGGCCCCGGCCGCCATCGGTGAGTTGACGTCCGGATAAGAGCGACGCCGACGATCCCTCCGAGTAGGTGGCAGGTTCAGCCGGTCGTAGCATTTGATCTTGGCGGTTCGGTGGGACAGGATGTTCCGCCGTGCGTGCGATGTTGACCCTGGCTGATCGTGAAGAGAT
>NZ_JAEVHJ010000464.1:0-3863 GCF_016802855.1 Micromonospora sp. ATA51
CGCGGCCACGCCCGAGGGCGGGACGCCCGCCGACGCCTCCGCCGAGGAGGGCACCCGTACCCCGCGCCGGCGGCGTCGCCGCCGGGCGGGCGAGACGATCGCCGGCGAGCCCACCGCGGTGATCTCCGCCGAGGACGGCAGCGAGCCGGCCGCGGCGGCCTCCGCCGAGGGCGAGGCGCGTCGAAGCCGCGTCGCCGCCGGCGCCGCCGTGGTGCGGGTGGTTCGGGCGCCGGTACGCCGGCCGAGGCCACCGCCGACTGACCCTTGCGACACTCCGACGTCCCCCGCACCGGTCCCCGGTACGGGGGACGTCCCCTGTCCGGGGGCCACGCAGCCGGGCCGGGCTGCCGGCGCTCGGACGCGGGACACCCCACCTGGTGCCCTTTGCTCTGCTGCAGCGGAGGCAACACCATCGCCCGCCAGGTGTTGCGGCGGCTGAAGCAGAGCAAAGGATGTCGAGAGGACACCCAGCACCGGCACTCCCTGCCACCGCGAGCGGAGCGGAGGGGTGCCACAGGACACCCACGACCGGACCGCCGGGGAAGCCGGCGGCCGGGAAGGATGATGGAGCGATGCCGGAACCGCTGGACGCCGCCCTGACCGAGGTCCGGGCGCTGCTGCTCGACCCCGCCCTGACCCGGGCGGTCGCCGCCGGACGACGCCGGGGGCACCGGCCCTCGGTGGTCCGCGCCGAGCTGCGGCCGGTCACCCTCAAGGCCGGCCCGCGGCTACAGATCTCCACCTCCGACGGGGCCCGGCCGTACACCAGAAACGTGGCGCCGGGCGTGGAGGCCGGCGCGGCGGTCGACGCGCTGCTGGCCGAGCCGTTCGGGAACTGGCATGTGGAGACGGCCGACGCGACGCTGCAGCTGCGGGTGACCAAGTCGGGCGAGGCGCAGGTGCACCGGGCGGCGGCGAGCCGGCCGGCGGCCGAGCCGGGCGGGCACGACCGGGAGAAGGACTACCTGCTCGACCCGGGCGATCCGATCTTCGCCGAGATCGGCGGCTCGGCGCGAAGCGCCGACAGGTGGACGCGTTCCTCCGGGCGCTGGCCGCGACCCTGCCGGACGACCTGACCGGCCCGCTCCGCGTGGTCGACCTGGGCTGCGGCAACGCGTACCTGACCTTCGCCGCCCACCGGTACCTCACCGCCCGCGGGCTGGACGTGGAGCTGGTCGGCGTGGACGTGCGCGAGGACCAGCGCCGGCGCAACACCGAGCTGGCCGAGCGGCTGGGCTGGGCGGACCAGCTTCACTTCGTCGCCGGCACCATCGCCGACGCGGTGGTCGAGCCGGCCCCGGACCTGGTGCTGGCGCTGCACGCCTGCGACACCGCCACGGACGAGGCGCTGGCCCGCGCCGTCCGGTGGGGGGCCCGCTGGGTGCTCGCCGCGCCCTGCTGCCACCACGACATCGCCGCCCAGCTGCGCGCCCGGCCGGCGCCCGCGCCGTACGACCTGCTCACCCGGCAGGGCATCCTGCGGGAGCGGTTCGCCGACGTGCTGACCGACGCGCTGCGGGCCGGGCTGCTCCGGCTGCACGGCTACCGGGCGGAGGTGGTCGAGTTCGTCGACTCCCGGCACACCCCGCGGAACCTGCTGATTCGGGCCCGCCGGATCGGGACGGCCCCGACCGACGCGCAGCGGGCGGAGTACCGGGAGCTGGTCGACCAGTGGCAGGTCACGCCGCGGCTGGAGACCCTGCTGTCCGGCGCGGGGACCGACGGGCCGGCGGCCTAGCGGCCCCGCTCGCCGCTGCGCTTCCCGACGCCCCGCGAGTCCCGCCCACGAGACGATCAGACCGGTCGGTCGGTTGCCTCCGCGTCGCGCCGTACTACCCTCTTAGGCGCACCGTCCGGTGCTCCGGTCGGGAAGGAAGACCCCGCAGGAATGGGTTCCGCAGAGGTATCGCCGCAGATGGCCTTCGCGCGTTTCGTGCGTCGCGCCATCGACGACGCCCGTGAAGTGCGCGGCTGGACGGTGACCGACCTGGCCACGCACACCGGCGTGGGCCGCTCCACCGTGTTCCGCTGGCTCGCCGGTGACTGGCAGGACTACCCCGAGCTGGCCAAGGTGCGCGGCTTCTGCGGTGCCCTCGACCTGCCGGTGGCGGCCGCCTTCCGGGCCCTCGGGTTGCCCGACGCCGGCCCCACGCCGCGCCGCCGCGCCGAGGACGCGCCGGTGGAGGCGGACGTCCGGGTGATCCTGGAGCGGCTGGCCGACCCCAGCGTTCCCGCCGAGGAGAAGCACCACATCCGCGACCTGCTCCGCTACCTGGCCCGCCGCCCGGTCCGCCGGGCCGGCTGAGCGGTCAGCCTGCCGGTCCACCGGGCCGCCCGAGCGGTCGGCGAGCGGTCAGGGCACCGTCACCGTGAAGCCGGCGGTGTGCACCACGCCGGCCACCTGGAAGTCCAGGAACATCCGGTAGCGGCCGGGGCCGGGCACGGTCAGCTGGAACGTCACCGCATCGCCGTCCCGCCCGCTCTGCGGGTGCACGTGCAGGTAGCCCAGGTCGCCCTCGCGGAGCGCGACCAGGTGGCCGTACGCGCCCAGGTAGCGCTCCAGCGGCGCCGCGGCGGCACCGGCGCTGACCCGGAACCGCAACGGAGTCGGCTCCCCCGCATTCGGGGTCCCCTCGTAGGCGACGGTGAACCCGTCGACCGTGCCGGTGGTGGCCGGCGCCGGCAGCGGGCGGGGCGCGTACCCGCCGGGGGCCGTCAGGTCGGTCCCGAGGGTGACGGCGGTCTGCCCGCCGTCGTCGGCGACCGCGGTGAAGTCCGCGTACGCCCGCCAGACGCCCGGCTCGGTCAGCGTCAGCGGCACCGACCAGGTGCCGTCCGGGGCCATCGTCGGGTGCAGGTGCTGGTAGCCGGTGAGGTCGCGGCGGACCACGATCAGGTGCATCGGCTTGTCGTGCACGACGGCGAACCGGGTGACCGCCCGCCGCCGCTGGTCGCGGATCTGGAACCGCAGCTCACCGGCCCGGCCGACCGGGAACTCCACGGCCGACGGGGTGAGGGTGTAGCCGGCCGCGCTGACCGACAGGCCGGCGGCGTCCGCGGCGGTGCCCTGGTCGACGGCCGCCCCGCCGTGCGAGTGCGCGCCGGTGCCGGGCGGGTGGGTGTGCCCGCCGGCGTCGGGGCCGCGCCGGACGCCGTGCTGGGCGGCGGGTTCAGCCGGCCGAGGCCGAAGCCGAGGAGTACGGCGAGCACCAGCCCGCCGACCACCAGCGCCAGCCGCAGGGTGCTCCGGTCCGGCCGGAGGGGCGGCCCCCCCACCGGGACGCCGAAACCGACCGCCGGCGCGGGCTCGACCGGCCACGCGGGCGGGTCTGCGGCGGCCGGTCCGGCGGGCGGCGACTCAGGCAACGCCGCCGGCCAACTCGTAACCCGCCTCGTCGACGGCGGCCCGCACCGACTCGACCGGCAGCGGCGCGGCGCTGGTGACGGTGGCGGTGCCGGTGGTCAGGTCCACTTGGACCTCCTCGACGCCGGGCAGGGCGGACAGCTCCCCGGTGACCGCCCGCACACAGTGCTCGCAGGTCATCCCGGTGATGGCGTACGTCTGCGTGACGGGTCGCTGCTCGGTCATGGGCCCACGGTACCGCTGGACGTGGTGCCGACCCGCGCACGGTCGGTGACGGTGGTGACGCTCGCATTCCGGCCCGGCCGGGAACTTTTCCTGCGCCGCGGACGACCGCCCCGGGAACCCCGCCGCCACCCGGTGCCGGCGAGCCGGGTCAGCCGGCCACGGCGAGGGCGAGGGGCAGGACGTCGGGGGCGCCGGCCCGGCGCAGCAGCCGGGCACCATGGTCGCCGTCCAGCCCGAGTCGATCAGGTCGTCGACGAGCAGCACCGGCCCGTCC
>NZ_JAEVHJ010000465.1:0-3855 GCF_016802855.1 Micromonospora sp. ATA51
GCGGCGCCGCCGAGCAGGACGGCGAGGCCGAGCAGTCCGAGGGCGCGGGCCACGGTCTCCCGGGGGCCCGGGGCGACCGGCCCGGCGGTGCCGGCGGCGGTGACCTGCCGGCCCACCCCGAAGACCAGGGTGCCGCTGGTGGTGTGCAGATCGTCGGAGGAGAGCGTCCGCCAGGAGATGTGGTACGTGTTCGCCGGCAACGCGGGCAGGCCGGCGACCAGCGTCACCGGCTCCTCGCTGTCGGCGTCCTCGGCGGCCGGCGCGCCGTCGGCGTCCCGCAGGACCAGCCGGGTCACCGCCCACTGCCGGCCATCGCCGTCCGTCAGGGTGATCCGGGCGGCGGAGAGCTCCACGTGCTCGGTGAAGGAGAGGGTCAGCGTCTCGGGCGCCCGGTCGAGCACCGCGCCGTCGGCGGGCGCGCTGCGGGCCAGGTACGCGTGCGCCTGCGCCGGCGCGGACCCGACCGGCACGGTCAAGCCCGCGAGGGCGAGGACGGCGAGGACCCGGGCGAGTCGGCGCACCGGGGTCACCGGACCGGGACGTGGGCCAGCCGGCGCGGCCCCGAGGTGATCTCGATCTTGTCGCCGCGCTTGATGGCGCCGCCGTTGTTCAGGTAGAGCAGGTAGTAGCTCTGCCCGGGGCGCAGCTCGTGGCCCTGCTTCATCAGCGCCGCCCGCCAGGCCAGCTTGCCGGAGCGCTCGTTGCGCAGCCGGGGCGGATGTTTCGTGTCGTTCTGGAAGGCGGAGGCCTTCTGCGTGTCGAGCACGACGTAGCGCAGCTCCACCAGGCCGCCGTCGCCGACGACGGCGGCCTGGGTGAAGCGGACGCCGAGGGTGGCCTCCAACTGACGTCGTGCGGGACGGCGTAGCCTGCCGGGCCGAGGCGTACCCGCCGAAGCGGACGATCGACACCGCGACCAGCGCGACGACGAGCAGCAGGAGCACCGCCCGGCCGGCGTGGCGACGCGAGAGGCGGAACGGGATCGCGACCATCGTCTGGACTCCTCGGTGGACGGTGGGGGCCGGGCCGGCGCCCGGCCCCCGAGCGACGTCAGGGTGCGGTGTAGCGGGTGGAGGCGTAGTTGTCGAAGCTCAGCGAGCCGCTGGTGGTGGCGGTCCGGGCCACCAGGCCCAGGGCCGCCGACTCCACCGGGTAGCCGCTGGTGTCGCCGGTCAGCGTCCCCACGGTGACCGCGCCGACCTTCAGCGTGGCCGAGCCCGCGGTGGCCGAGGCCCAATCGAGGCGGACCGTCCCGCCGGAGGCCGCCACCCAGCCGGTGTACGCCCAGCCGGCCGGCCGGAGCAGCCCCAGCCGGAACTGGTTGATGCCGTTGCTGCGCCGGTACTGCACCACCGCCAGGGCCCCGCCGGAGGCGTTGCGGGCCTGGTAGACGGTGACCGTCGCGGTCTGCGGGTTGAACGTGCCGAGGGTGACGTCGAACTTCGCGTGGAAGGTGCGCTCGCCGACCGGGGTGGCGTCCACCACGTACCCGACCGTGCCGGCGACCAGTTGCCCGGAGCCGGCGGAGACCGTGCCGACGACCTGCGACCAGGCGCCGGTGCCGCCGGTGAACGCGTCGGCGAAGATCGCGTTGGGCGGGTCGACGCTGACCGTCACCGAGCCGGCCGCGCCCCAGTTACCGAGCGCGTCCCGGGCCCGGACCCGCAGCGTGTGGCTGCCGCGGCTGAACCCGTTCAGGGCGATCGTGGTGGACAGGGCGGTTCCGCTGACCGTCATGGCGCGGCCCTTGCCGACACCCGGGTCGGCGCCCTCGTACCACTCGGCGGCGGTGACCGCCGAGAGCGCGTCCGTCGCGGTGGCGGTCAGCGTGAGCGACGCCGCGCGGGCGGTCGGGTTCGGGGTGGCGGTGACCGCCCCGATCACCGGCCCGGTCCGGTCGAGGACGAAGGTGACCGCGGTGAGCGGCCCCCAGTTGCCGGCCGCGTCGCGGGCGTGGACCAGCACCTGGTGCGTGCCGTCGGCGACCCCGGTCAGCTCGGTCAGCGGCAGCAGCCCGTAGGTGTTCTCGGTGGCGCCGTTGAACGAGCCGTCGAGGGCGACGAAGGTGAAGCCCGTCCCGTCGGCGCCGCCGACGTCCAGGAAGCCCTCCGCTGCGGCGACGGTGGAACGCACGCCGGCGCCGGCCGGGTCGGTGAACGCGGCGTTGATCCGCAGGTCGGTCGGGTCGGAGGCCGACCCGGTGCTGCCGTTGGTGGCGGCGGGCTCCACGGCGCCGGAGAGCAGGGTCGGCACCGTCCGGTCCACCACCAGGTCGGCGGCGGCGTACGGGCCCCAGAGGTTGAACGAATCCCGGGTGTGCACCAGCACGGTGTGCCGCCCCTCGGCGAGGGCGGCGGCCACCACCGCGGGGATGACGCCCGACTCGGCGGTGACCGCCGCGCCGGGACTGGCCAGGGTCAGCGCGGTGCCCGCGCCGTCAGCCCCGGTGGTGTCGACGAAGTACTCCGCGCCGGTGACCGTGCCGCCGAGGCCGCTGTCGTCGCCGCTGGCCGAGAGGGCGATGTCGCCGGTGCCGGCGGTCGGGTTCGGGGTCAGCGTCACCCCGGTGGTGACCGCGCCGGTGACGGCGAGGTTCAGCGTGGTGCTGCCGACCACGCCCCAGTTCCCGGCGGCGTCGTGACCGCGGACGTAGACGGTGTGCCGGCCCTGCGTCAGGGTGGTGAGCAGCGCGGCCGGGATCGCGGCGGTGGCCCCGGTGACGGTCGGGCCGGCGCCGAAGCCGGCGGCGGTGAACGGGATGCTCGTCCCCTCGGCCACCCGCAGGTCGTCGACGACCGCCTCGGCCCGGTCCACCACCGAATTGCCGTTGCCCGCGTCGGTGAAGTCGGCGGTGACGGTGACGGCGTCCAGGACGCTGGCCGGGTTCGGGGCGGCCCGCACGTTCGCGGCGGTCGGTCCGACGTGGTCGCCGCTGACCGGCGGCGGGTTGGTGTCCAGGAAGGTCAGCATGCCGCCGAAGGCCTGCTGCGGGCTGACCCCGGTGATCGTGGACCCGTAGCGCTGGCCGGCGTTGTTGAGCTGCCGCCGGACTCCAGCAGGGCGAACCGCCGCCCGTCCGGCCCGGCCGGCACGGCCACCACCGCGTCGACCGCCTGACCTGGCTGCAGCGGCAGGGTCACCGCCGCCTCCGGGTACGCGGCCGGGCGGGCGTCCTGGCCGACGTCCGACTGGTCGAGGCCGAGCAGCGTCATCGGGTGCGGCTGCACCCCGGCGGCCACGTAGCGCAGCAGCACCCGCCGGTTGACGTCGGTGGCGATCACGTCGGTCTCCGGGAACGCCTTGCCGTTGATCAGGCGGTACTTCGGCGCGTAGGAGCGCATGTCGTAGGTCGACGGCGCGGCGTTGAAGGCCGGGTCGACCTCGGTGAGCACCAGCACCGCCTCGTCGTCGTAGACCGAGGCGGCGTCGCCGTACCCGCTGGGCCGCCCGCCGACCGCGGGGGCGCGGACCACCAGCGCGCCGACCAGGCCCATCGCGACCTGGCGGGCGCCGAGTGCGGTGTGGCCGGCCTCGTACAGGTAGGTGCCGGGCCGGGCGGCGGTGAAGGTGTAGCTGCGGGTGCCGCCGGGGGCGGCGCCGGTACGGTCCGGAACCAGCCCGGTGACCGCGGGCAGCGCCAGCGCCAGGTTGTCGGCGAGTCCGTTGTGCACGGTGATGGTGACCGCCTGGCCCTGGTCGACCACCAGCACCGGCCCGGGCAGGGTGGCCGGCGCCGCGTCGGTCGACGCGAAGCCCCCAGATCGGCACCGGGGCGGCGGCGCCGGGCAGCACCACCGTGCCCGGCTTCGCCCACAGGTCGCAGCTGGCCGTGCCAGCGGAGAGCTGGCAGCCGGT
>NZ_JAEVHJ010000466.1:0-3835 GCF_016802855.1 Micromonospora sp. ATA51
GGGGTGCGGTCGCGCCGCGCAAAAAAAGGGGAAGTCTTGAAGGGGATCGGCCCGGCGGCAGTGGCCTGCTCGGGCGTCCGGGGGTGTAACGACCCGGGCGCTGACCGGACCGAGCCGGACGCGGCGACCTCGGGGCGGGACCGGCTGCTCGGCGGCTCGGCCGAGCCCGACGCGGAAGGCGCCGGCCGGGCCGGAACCGACCCCGGGCGGTCGGCGGCGGAGGCCGTCGAGCCGCGTCCGGCACCGTGGCGCCGGACCACGACCAGAACACCGGAACCCCCGACCGGACAGCCGAGCGCCCGCCCGGGACGCCGGCGCGCCGGACCGGGACGCGGGCGCCGTCCAGGCGAGGGCCCTTCCGCTCGGCGTCGGGGTCGCGGTCGACGCCACCGGCGAGGCGGTGCTCGCCGCCCCGGCGGTCGCCGAGGACGCGTACGCCGAGGCGGCGCGGGACGTGCTGCGGGGGATGGTCGCCTCGGCCCGGGAGCCGATCGCCGGTGGCCGGCACAAGGTCTTCGGCCGGGCCGACCTGACCGTCATCCCCACCACCTCCACCATCGCCTCGCACCTGCCCCGGGCGGTCGGCATGGGGTTGGCCCTGGAACGGCTGCGACGGGTCGGCGGCGGGCGCCGGGCCGGGTCCGCGCCGTCGACCGGCGAGGCGACCGGCTCGCCGTGGCCGCCGGACGCCATCGTGGTCTGCTCGTTCGGCGACGCCTCGGTGAACCACGCCAGCGCCACCGCCGCGTTCAACACCGCCGGCTGGTACGACCACACCGGCCTGCGCATCCCGGTCCTCTTCGTCTGCGAGGACAACGGCCTCGGCATCAGCGTCCGCTCACCGAAGGGCTGGGTGGCGGCGACGCTGCGCGCGAAGCCCGGGATCCGCTACTTCGCCGCGGACGGCGCCGACCCGGTCGAGGCGTACCGGGTGGCGGGGGAGGCGGCGGCCTGGGTGCGCCGGCACCGGCGGCCGGCCGTGCTGCACCTGACCACCGTGCGGCTGATGGGACACGCCGGGGCGGACGCGGAGACCGCGTACCGGAGCCCGGCGGAGATCGCCGCGGACGCCGAGCGGGACCCGCTGCTGGCCACCGCGCGGCTGCTGGTCGAGGGAGGCTTCGCCACCGGCGAGGAACTGCTGACCCGGTACGACGAGCGGGGCTGGCAGGTCCGCCGGATCGCCGAGGAGGTGCTCGACGAGCCGAAGCTCGCCTCCCCGGCCGAGGTGGTGGCGGCGCTGGCCCCCCGCCGGCCGGTACGGATCTCCCACGCCGTGGCCGACGCGGCGGCCCGGGCGGCCGGGCCGAACGCGGCCGCGCGCGCCGAGGCGTTCGGCGGCAAGCCGCCGGAGCTGGCCGGCCCGCTCACCCTGGCGCAGAGCATCAACGCGGCGCTCGCCGACGGGATGCTCGACCACCCCGGCATGGCCGTGTTCGGCGAGGACGTCGCCGCCAAGGGCGGGGTGTACGGGGTGACCAAGGGGCTGCGGGACAGGTTCGGCGCGGCCCGGGTCTTCGACACGCTCCTCGACGAGACCTCGATCCTCGGGCTGGGCCTCGGCGCGGGGATCGCCGGAATGCTGCCGGTGCCGGAGATCCAGTACCTGGCCTACCTGCACAACGCCGAGGACCAGTTGCGCGGCGAGGCCGCCACCATGCAGTTCTTCTCCGGCGGCGCGTTCCGCAACCCGATGGTGGTGCGGGTCGCCGGGCTGGCGTACCAGGAGGGGTTCGGCGGGCACTTCCACAACGACAACTCGGTGGCCGTACTGCGGGACGTGCCCGGCCTGGTGATCGCGGTGCCGGCGCGGCCGGACGACGCCGCGCCCATGCTGCGGACCTGCCTGGCCGCCGCGGCGGTGGACGGCAGCGTCTGCGTCTTCCTGGAGCCGATCGCCCTTTACCACACCCGGAACCTGTACGCCGACGGCGACGGGGAGTGGCTGGGCGAGTACGCCGAACCCGGCGCGTGGGCGGCCGGCCACGTCCCGGTGGGCCGGGCCCGGGTGTACGGGGTCGGTTCCGCCGAAGACGTCACCATCATCACCTTCGGTAACGGGGTGCGGATGTCGCTGCGGGCGGCGGCCACCCTCGCCGACGAGGGGATCGGCACCCGGGTGGTGGATCTGCGCTGGCTCGCCCCGCTGCCGGTGGCCGACATCATCCGGGAGGCCTCGGCCACCGGCCGGGTCCTGGTCGTCGACGAGACCCGCCGGTCGGGCGGGGTGGGCGAGGGGGTGATCGCCGCGCTGGTCGACGCCGGGTACGTCGGGGCGGCGCGCCGGGTGGCGGGAGTTGACTCGTTTGTACCATTAGGTCCGGCGGCGCGTCAGGTTCTGGTCTCCGAGGAAGCCATTACCCAGGGTGCTCGTACGCTGCTGGCACGGTAAATTCCGTTCCACCCGGTGCGCCACTTGCGCGGGGAGCCACAA
Source organism: Micromonospora sp. ATA51 (assembly GCF_016802855.1). NCBI lineage: Bacteria > Bacillati > Actinomycetota > Actinomycetes > Micromonosporales > Micromonosporaceae > Micromonospora > Micromonospora sp. ATA51. Next base: position 2,435 of record NZ_JAEVHJ010000466.1, read on the forward strand.
CTGTGTGGACTTGGCCCGACGGTGTCGTACGACGCCGCGAGCAGGGATGAGATGAGGAGGCACGCGACAGTGAGCGCGACCGCTGGTCAGGCCGCCGACGGGGTACGCAGCCTGGCGGACCGGTTCGGGATCGAGCCGGGGATGGTCGTCATGGAGATGGGGTACGACGACGACGTCGACCAGGATCTCCGCGACGCCCTGACCGACCGCTGTGGAGAGCTGGTCGACGAGGACACCGACGAGGTGGTCGACTCGGTGCTCGTCTGGTACCGCGACGGCGACGGTGACCTCTTCGAGCTTCTCGTCGACGCCCTCGGGCCGCTGGCCGACAACGGGGTGGTGTGGCTCCTGACGCCCAAGGCCGGGCGGGACGGCCACGTCGAGCCGAGCGAGGTCGCGGAGAGCGCGCAGACCGCCGGCCTCCAGCAGACCTCGACGGTCAACGCCGGCCTCGACTGGAGCGGCGCCCGCCTGGTGCTCCGCCGCGGGTCCAAGGCGAAGAAGTAGCCGGCCCTCCACGCCCCGGCGGCCCGCGCCACCGGGTGTGGCAGGCTGATCGTCTCCAGACTCGACCCGAGGAGCTCGCATGACCATCGAGGTTGGCGCCGAGGCGCCGGACTTCGTGCTGAAGGACCAGAACAACCAGGAGGTTCGGCTCGCCGACTTCCGCGGCAAGCGCACCGTGCTGCTGGTCTTCTACCCGCTCGCCTTCACCGGCATCTGCCAGGGTGAGCTGTGCGAGGTGCGGGACAACCTCAACGAGTACGTCAACGACGACGTCCAGGTGCTGACCGTCAGCGTCGACTCCGTCTACGCCCACAAGATCTGGGCCGACCGGGAGGGCTACCAGTTCCCGCTGCTGGCCGACTTCTGGCCGCACGGCGCGGTTGCCCAGGCGTACGGCGTGTTCAACGACGTCGCGGGCATCGCCAACCGCGGCACCTTCGTGATCGACAAGACCGGCGTGGTCCGGTTCGCGGAGATGAACATGCCGGGCGAGGCGCGCGACCAGGAGGGCTGGCGCAAGGCGCTCGCCGAGACCGTCGCCGCCTGATCCCCGAACCGGGCATACCGTTCGACCGGGCCGGTGACCGGCAGGTAGGCTTGCCAGCCACCGGCCCGCTGTACGGGCGTTCCGGGCGCGTAGCTCAGCGGGAGAGCACTCGCCTTACAAGCGAGGGGTCGCAGGTTCGAAACCTGCCGCGCCCACCACCATTGACCAGCAATGGAGCCAATCACAAGATCACGCTCGCGCGTCGCGTCGCTCGCCCCAAGGCGAGGATCCACAACACCCACCGCAACCCCGGTGAACGTTAGTGGACACCGCACCAGTGAGGCTCCGCCTCGGACCGCCGAGGTGGGTGGTTGGGCTGGGGCTGGTCGGGCCGCTGGTGGTGGGTT
>NZ_JAEVHJ010000467.1:0-3822 GCF_016802855.1 Micromonospora sp. ATA51
CTGGCGGTGGCGCTGGCGCTGGTCGCGGCCGAGCGCGGGCGGCGAGCGCTGCTCGTCGACGCGGCCGGGCGCGGCGGCGTGGACGACCGGCTCGGCACGCCGGCCGAGGGCCTGCGGGTGGTCGACGAGCCGTTCAAGCCGCTGCGGGCGGTCGACCGGCACGCCGCTGAGGTGAAGGTGGTCGACCTGGACCGGGCGCTGGACGTCGGGCAGGTCGAGGTGGCCCGGCAGTGCGACCTGGTGCTGCTGGTCGCCAACGTGCAGCGCAACGAGGTGGCGACCGCCGGGTCGCCGCCAAGCTGTCCGAGGCCGGCATGCGGTGGGCGCTGGTGCCGACGTGGATGCACGACAAGGCGGGGCAGGAGCTGGCCCGCGAGTTCCGGGTGCGGTTCCTGGACGAGGTGCCGCTGGAGCCGCCGTCGGTGTTCTCCGACGGGCGGGTGCACCTGCTCGACCGTTGCCCGCTGCTGGACCTGGCGCGGGAGCTGCTGAGCAGCGCGCCGTACGCCGCCGCCCGGGTGGCGGCCTGACCGTCCCCGGTGGGTGCCGTACATTGACGTTGTATGGCATCCGGCCGTGGGAGGAGAGGAACGTTGAAGGTGAACCAGGTCAAGCTGAAGGCGGTTACGCGGCGCATCGCGGCCGACCTGATGAAGGCAGGCCCGCTGGAGCTGCCGGTGATGGTCGGGCTCAAGGAGCTGGTCCGCATGTTCGGCGTGAAGGACAACACGCCGTACCAGTGGCGGTCGAAGGGCCAGCTGCCCAAGGAGGACGGCGAGGTCAGCAACAACCCGCAGTGGAAGCTGACCACGATCTACGCCTGGGCCGAGGACACGAACCGGAAGATCGTGTGGGACCCGTGGGACGTCCTCGACGAGGACGCGGACGAGGCGGCGTAGGTATGAGCACGTCCGATGCCATTGTAGCCGTACAGAGCGGGTGTAGGGTGCCGGAAAACGTCTCGGCCCCGCCAGGCGGTCATCTGGCGGGGCGAAATGGACGTACCCGGAACGGAGAACGGGTCGCACGCGCATCGTACGCCAGTTCGGGCGGCGGTGCGCTGGCGGCGCTGCACAGAAAGGCCGCCAGCATGGTGGACCGGTGGACGGTCGAGCGTGCGGTCAGGAGCGAGGAGTGCGACCTGGAGCCCCCTGGCCGGCACCTCGTCCTGACGCTGCTCACGTGGTCCGACGCGGCCACGGCGATGATTCCGGAGCAGTACACGCCGAGCCTGACCGACCTGGAGCACGCGACCGGCATGGCCCGGTCGACGGTCGCGGCGTGGCTGAACCGGCTGGAGAAGAAGTGGGTGTGGCGCGACCGGCCGAGTGTGGCCGACGCGCGGCGCAAGAAGGCGAAGACGGTCTACCGCATGGGAGTGCCGCCGGAGCTGTTGCGCAGGCTCACCGAGCGGGGCGTAGTTGGTCCGCGTGCCGGACCAGCCGCGCCCGAATCGCCCGGGTCTGGTAGTCCGGTGGACGAACCAGTGAAGGGCGCTTCTGGTCCGGGTCGCGGACTAGAACTAGTCCGCCAGGCGGACCGAGTTGGTCCGCCACACGGACGCAAGACATACAGGGAACAAGAAACGGTTGGGGTCCGCGCCGCGAGCGGTGTCGACCACCGTTACGTCGAGGGGCCGAATGGCTCCTGTGGCCATCCCGGTTGCAGGAAGTCGGCTCCGCTGCACGGGCCCGCGCTGCGGGCCGTGCCCGAGGAGGGAAGGAGAGTGATCGGGGAGTGAAGGTGTATCTCGCGCCAGTCGACGTCGCGCGGTGCGCGGCGTGCGGTGGCGTGCTCGTGCCCGCCGGAGACGACTGGCAGCACCGCGAGAGCGCGGGTTGCACCGAGCTGGCCTCGCCGGTGATCTGCTGGCACCCGGACTGCGGCCTGCCGGCCGCTGTCGGGAGTGAGGCTTGCGCGGACTGCGCGGGTCCTTTTTCGTCGTCGCCAGATGTCGGGTCGCAATACCCGACGGCGACCGTATAGAGTCTATGTAGGACGTTCGTTCACGTGGAAAGGGACGAAGGATGAGTTCACGGTTCATGCCCGCGAGCCGCAAGAAGGCGAAGGCGCGGATCGCCCTCGCCGGGCCGAGCGGGGCAGGCAAGACGCTGACCGGGTTGAAGCTGCTGTACACGCTGACCGGCGCGGTGACCGTCGCTGACGGCCTGGAGCGGATCGCGTTCGTCGACACCGAGCGGGACTCGGCCGACAAGTACGCGGTCAACCCGGAGCTGCCCGGCGTCGGCGACATGACGCCCGAGGAGGCCGGCGGCTACGGCTTCATGAAGTTCTCGCCGATCAAGTACGACCCGCGGCAGCTCGTCGAGCTGATCGACGAGGCGGCGCTGGCAGGCTTCACCGGCTTCATGCTCGACTCGGCCTCGCACTACTGGTTCGGGCCGGGCGGCATCCTGGAGCTGGTCGACCTGTTCGCCCGCAACCACGGCGGCCGGTCGATGGACGGCTGGAAGGACGTGCGCCCGATCGAGCGGGCGTACATCGAGGCGCTGATGAGCTTCCCCGGGCACGTCGTGGTGTGCCTGCGGTCCAAGCAGAAGTACGAGATCACCGAGGGCGCGGACGGCCGCAAGCAGGTGTCCAAGCTGGGCATGCAGCCCGACCAGCGCGACGGCCTGGAGTACGAGTTCGACCTGGTGGGCGACCTCGACCAGGGGCACTACCTGCGGGTGACGAAGAGCCGGTGCGACGCGCTGGCCGACCAGGTGATCCACAAGCCGGACGCGGAGCTCAGCTTGCAGCTGCTCGACTGGCTGGAGAACGGCGAGCCGCCGAAGGACGTCGACTGGCCGACGGCCCTCGCGGCGTGCGCGTCGCGGGAGGACCTGGCGGTGCTGTGGCAGCGGGCGCAGCGCCTCGGGAAGACGCAGAAGCTGCGGCAGCAGTTCAACGAGCGGGGCGCGGAGATCGCGGCCGCGCGGAACGCGGCGGCGGTTCCGTCCGACCAGCCGGACCGGGCGCTCGCCGACGCGGCGACGGCCGCCCCGGCGGCCAACGGCCGCCAGCCCGAGGCGGCGGGGGCGGGCCGGTGAGCGGGGTGCAGCAGGTCGCCATGAAGGCGGCGGTGTTGAAGGCCCTGCTCGACGAGGTGCGCAAGGTCTACGACGCCGCGCGGGAGGACGCCGACGGCGGCCTCATCGCGCTGAACGGCGAGCTGGGCGTCAAGACGATCGAGGTCCGGCTGCCGGGCTACGACGCCCCGGTGGCGCAGGTGACGATCTCCGAGCCGAAGACGGGCTACGTGGTCGACGAGGCCGGGCTGCTGGCCTGGTGCAAGCAGGAGCACCCGTCGGAGGTGGCGGTGACGACCCCGGCGCCGGTCGAGTCGGTGCGGCCCGCCTGGCGCAAGGCGCTGCTCGCCCGGATGAAGGTCGAGCCGGACGGCACGGTGGTCGACGGCGAGACGGGCCGGATCCTCGACTTCGTGGAGGTCGCGGAGCCGCCGCCGCCGTCGACGACGCTGACCTTCAAGAAGGGCGGCCGGGAGGAGGTGGCGGCGGCCTACCGGGACGGTCGGCTGGCGCTACCGGAGCTGCTGGCGCTGCCGGCGGCCGAGCAGGAGTGAGCGGGTGCGGGGTCGGGCGAGGGGCGACCTTCGCCCGGCCTCGCGCCACATCGGAGCCGGGGAGGTGAGCGGTGGCGATCGACGCGCGGCTGGTGCGTGACGGCCTGGTCGACGTGGAGGCGTTCGCCGCCGCCGCCGAGGTCGGCGCGGTGGGCGTGTGCGACGGCTGCGCCGGCTGCTCGACGGCTCGGCGACCGAGGGCGGCGGCCTGGTGTGGCTGACGACCAGCTGCCGGG
>NZ_JAEVHJ010000468.1:0-3790 GCF_016802855.1 Micromonospora sp. ATA51
ACCCGCTGGCGGATCACCGGCCGTACGCCGGCCGCCGCCACACCGGCCACGGACCCGGCGGGTGGCGCGGCGGGGCTCGGTGGCCCGGCGACCACCTCGGGGGCGGCGAACCCCGTGCCGACGAAGGGCCCGTCGACCGGCTCGGTCGCGGCGCCGAAGGCGTTCCAGGACCCGGCGGTCTCCAGGCTGCGGGTGGCTCTGAGCAGCATCGGGTCGACACCCGGGTGGTCCTCGACGGCCGCCGGGACCCCGGCGGCGGTGAGCGCCCGATGTGGGCGGGCCGGTTCGCCGAGCCCCCGCCGGTCCCGGCTCGGTACGGCGGCCCGGGCGACCGTGGCGCCGGCCCGGTCGGGCCGCCGGATCACCAGCAGCGCGGCGGGGATCTCCAGCCGGGCGGTCAATCCGCCGCCCGCGGTCGGCGCGAGGTCGACGGTCCAGCCGTGCCGGCGGGCCAGCCGGCCGACCACGAAGAGCCCGAGCACTTCGGTCGGGGCCAGGTCGAGCCGTTCCCGCCGGGTGAGCCGGGCGTTCTCCTCGGCGAGCCGTTCCTCGGTCATGCCGATGCCCCGGTCCACCACGATCAGCCGCGCCCCGCCGTCGGTCGGTTCGCCGGCCACCGCGACCCGGGTGTGCGGCGGGGAGAAGACGGTGGCGTTCTCCATCAGCTCGGCCAGCGCGAGCACCAGGTCGCCGACGGCGGCGGGCGCCGCCGACACCCCGGGCGGGACGTGCACGTCGACCCGGGGGTAGTCCTCGATCTCGCCGAGGGCCAGGCGGACCACGTCGGCGAGCTGCACCGGGGCCACGTGCCCGTCCGTCCCGGCCGCGCCGGAGAGCACGACCAGGCTGCCGGCGTTGCGGCGCAGCCGGCTGGAGATGTGGTCGAGCCGGTACAGGTGCTCCAGCCGCCCCGGGTCGGTCTCCTGCCGTTCCAGCCGGTCGATCAGCGCGATCTGCCGGCCGACCAGGTTCTGCGTACGCCGGCCGACGTGGCCGAACATCTGCGCCACGTTGCGCCGGCCGGCCACCTGCCGTTCGACCAGCCGGGCGGCGGTGTTCTGCACCCGTTCGAAGGCGCGGGCCAGGTCACCGATCTCGTCCCGGGCCCGGACGTCGACCGGGTCGAGCCGGACCGGTTGGCCGGTCTCGGACTCGTCGTCGACCACCCGGACCAGCTCGGCCTCGGCGACCCGGGCGACCCGGTCGGCGGAGCGGGTGAGGCGGGTCAACGGTCGGGCCACGGTCCGCGCGACGGCCATGCTGAGCAGCACCACGAGCAGCAGGATCAGGGTGGCCGCCCCGCCGACCAGCCAGGCCGCGGTGAGCGCGTCGCGCTGGTCGGTGGCGGTCTCGGCAATGACGTCCGCCACGATCTTCTTCTCCACGAACTGGCCGAGGGTGATCATCGAGCGGACCGACGGGAAGAGGGCGTCCAGCGGCACCGCGGCGATCGCCGCCACCGGGTCCTTGACGCTGTCCACCAGGAAGGTGGGGCTGGTCCGGGCCGCCACCGCCGCGTCGTCCAGCATCGCCAGCTTGTACTGCTCGGCGGTGATCAGGCCGCGGAATCGCTGGTTGTCCACCTGGAGCGCGGACATGCAGGCGATGTACGCGGCGGACACCTGCGGGTCGCCGGTCGCCTTCACCAGCACGATCAGGGTCGCGCAGGCGCCCAGCCCCTCGTCGGCCCGGAGCAGCGCGTCCAGCGCCAGCACCTGCCGCCCGGCCGAGGTGGTGGTGTCCACCTGGAACGGCAGCCGCAGCGCCTCGATCAGCGCCAGGTCGACCGGTCCGAAGGCGTCCATGATCTGCGTCGGCGTCGCCTGCCCGGCCAGCACGGCGGTGCGCAGGTCGGCCAGCCTGCGTACGCCGTCGAGGGCGCCGGCTACCCGGTCCGGGAGCCGCTCGGCCCGCAGGTCGGCGACCCGGTCGTCGACGGCGGTCGACTTCTGGATCAGCTCGGTTCGGGTCGCCCGGCCGAGCAGCAGGCCGACCGAGAGCAGCCGCTCCTGCTGGAGGTCCTGGACCAGGCTGCCGATCCGGCTCGCGACCCGGACGGTGGCGGCGGTGTCGCCGGCCCGCTGGGCGGCGGTGACCTGGTCGACCACCACCGGCACGGCAAGTCCGGCCATGCTGAGCAGCGGAATGATCACCAGCAGGGCGAGCTTGCCCCGGATCCGGAGCCTATCGAGCAGCATCGAAGGGCCCCCACCGCTCGGGTTCGTCGGGCCGCCCCGATCCGACCGGTTGGAGCTGGCGTGGCTCGGCCGGCGGCTGCCACGACGGCAGCGCCCCGGAGTCCTCCCGCGCCCGCCGCTCGTCGGCGGCGCGCCGGCGGGTCCGGACAGCGCCGGCCAGCATCCCGGCCAGGACGACGACGACCAGCAGGGCGGCGAGCGCGGCGGCGGCGACGGCCAGCAGGCGGTCCCGGTCGAGCCGGTCGATCCGCGCCGTCAGCAGGGCGTCGAGCTGGTCCAGGATGATCGGCTGGAGCTCCCTGGCGGCGGACTGCGCGTTGAGGCGGGCGGCGGCCACCTGGGCGGGGCCGATCGGTCCGGTGCCCGCCGTGCCGATCGGCGCGGAGAGCGCGGCGAGCGCCTCGACGGAGCGCTGGTAGGTGTCCAGCGGGGTGAGCACGTTCGGTCCCAGGTCGGTGCTCTCCGAGCTGTCCACCGCGGCCCGCAGGCCGGCGACCAGGTCGGTGGCCGGTCCGAGGGCGGCCACCCGGACGGCGGCCAGTTCGGCGAGGGTCTTCGGGCGTTCGGCGGGCGGGCGCTGCGCGGCGAGGGCGGTCAGGTCGGCGAGCCGGCCGGCCCCGACCACGGCCTCGGGCAGGTCGCGGCCGATGACGTCCTGGAGGAAGAAGGAGTCGGACCGCGGGTCGCGGATCAGCCCCGAGCCGTCCCGGATCTTGTGGTGCAGCGCGAGCAGCAGGTCGGTGACCTCGCCGTACGCGGTGAAGGCCGCGTCGGGGTCGCTGAGCCCCCGGTCGGGCAGCGCCTCCAACTTGGCGCGCAGCCCGGTCCAGCGTTCGTGGCTGCGCAGGTCGTCCCCGATCGCACTGTCCACGGTGGCCGCCTGCTCGACCGCGGCGGTCAGCGCGTCGCGGGGGACCGGTCGGCCGGCGACCGCGGCGGCCTGGGCGTCCACCAGCGCGTCGGTGACCGGGCCGAGGGCGCGCAGGTACCGCACGCCGAGCCGTTCCCGGCTCGCCAGGTCGCGGTCGTCCCCGGTCAGCCGGTGCGTCTGCGCGAAGAGCAGCCCCACCGGGGCCAGCAGGGCCGCCACGAGCAGCAGGGGCAGGACACGGCCCGGTACGGAGGGCCGTCGACGGACCCGCGGCGCGGGGAAGATCATGGTCTGTCTCCTCCGGCGACGGCGGGGGACTCGTCCGGTGGGCGGGGTCGCCGATGCAAGTCCCGTACACCGGACCGGAAAACTAGTCGACCTGTGTGGGGGTGTGACCGCGGTCGCTGAGTCGGCTTCGCGTCACTTCGGGCGATGTCACGGTTCGTTGACTTTGTCGGCACGCAGGGTTCCGCGAGCCGCGCCTCATGCATGCATCGGATGCGGTTTACGGGATTACGTGTGAATTCACGCGATCCGAATTCATCTCGCTGGGATGTGCTGGACCTTGCGCGGTCGATCGGACTCGCGCGCCGATCGGAGCAACCGGACGGACGTACGGCGGATCTCAGGCAACGCTCGAGGGTCCGGCCGGTACCGTGTGCCGCATGAGATCACCGCTGTCGGCCGCGCGGGTCCGGCGTGCCCTGGCCACCGGCCGACG
>NZ_JAEVHJ010000469.1:0-3773 GCF_016802855.1 Micromonospora sp. ATA51
AACAAACTCAAGCGCGACTTCCGCACGCTGATGGCTCAGCGTGGTGTCGACCTGTCCTACGGGCGCACGTTGCCTCGGTTGTTGCGCGGCGCGGGACTCGTCGACGTCGAAGCCGACGCCTTCTTCCCGATGACCGGCGCTGGCTGCACCCTGCTGGAGCAGGCCACCGTGGCGCAGGTCCGCGACCGGCTGGTCGCCGCCGGCCTGGCTACCAACGAAGAAGTCGACCGGCATCTCGACAACGTCGCGGCGGGGCTTCTCGACCTCGCCACCTCGCCCATGATCTCGTCCTGGGGCCGGAAACCTGCTTGAATCGCTCGGAGATCCGTACGATTGTCCCGGCACTGCTACGGGTCCCGCCCCCAGATCCTCGTCTCGGCAGGACAGCGCACGGCGCCAGGCGCTACCAACGCGACGGACAGCGGCCATGAGCGGACGCTGACCAGCAGGTGTCAGTCACAGATCAACGCGTCGAACTCGGGCTCGCTGACCACTCTCGGCTCTGTGCCAGGCTCCCGCACGAGGATCTTCCCAACGGAAAGATGCTCCAGGTCGCTCAGCGTGAAGCGGACATACACGACGGACCAGGAGCTGTCGGTGGTCCAGCCGCGCAACGTGAAGGTCCGTTCCGGCGGCATCGCCTCAGGTGGCCGCTCCGCGGTAACGCCCGCTGCGGATGTTGCCCCCAACGGCCAGGTCAGCGCTTGGGTCACGGTCGAGTCGCTGAACTCCCATCTCCCCACAACGACGGCGTGCGGGTTGTCGGATCCCCGGGACTCATCCGACCACAGCGTCGCCCCGTCCAGTGGGTGCTTACAGGTGCGCAACACGCCGAGGGCGTTGCCGTGCTCGTCAAGTTTGACGCCCGCGAATCCGTCGGTCGGAACGGTGCAAGACGAAAGCAGCATCGCCAGTGTCACGAGCGCCATGGCGACGACCATGACCCGTTTCGGTCGCGATCCGCCCATAGCAGCAGTATCGCCACGCCGGAGACTCGTGCCAGTGGTCCTGCCCCTTCCAAGGCTGAACCGTTACGTCCGGTCGAGAGCGAGCCAGCGACGCCCTCATCTCGGCTACTTGCTGCGCCTGCGGCTCGAATACCATCTGCCCGCCGGCCCTATGTCACCACTCTTGCTCGTGTGTCCTCAGTGGCGGCGCGGCTACGCGCATCGCCGCGGGTGGTCGCTGGTGGCCTGCTGGCGCTGGCCGATATCGCGGGTACGGACTTTCGACAGGCCCGTACCGACATGGCGCGTGGCCGGGACCCGGTGGTCACCGGCGACAGCGAGCGGCTGCGGTTCGAGGCGCTGTCGACGTGCGGTGGTCTGTACGGACGGCTCGACCTCACCGCGGCCGAGCTTGATGGCACGACGGTCGGACGTGGCACCACCAACGTGGACATCAACCCTCCCTTGTATGAGTCGCTGACCCGGGTCGGCGGCGAAGATCCGTTGCGCATGTCGGTGGGCGAGGAGGGGCTCGCCGTGTCGACGCTTGACGGCAAGGTCGTCGAGAAGCGAGTGCCGCTGCCGGCGCGCTGGCTGCGCGGGCTGGCCGAGGTGGCGGCGCACGCTCTGCCGATGGATCCGCGGCTGGAGATCCGCGCCGGACGTGCCGTCGCGCTCCTGGCCGAGATGTCGGCGCGCACCGGCCGGCAGGCCCGCTGGCTGGTGCCGGCCGGATCCGGGTGGCGGGCCACCACTCGGCCGGTTCCCGGCGCCATCTGCGTGGCCGACGGATTCCGGCTGTCGGTGCTGCGGCCGCTCCTTCCCCTGGCGCAGACGTTGACTCTCTACGCACCGCCGGTCTCTGGCGCACCCACCCAGGTGAGCGGTTGGGTGCTGGACTTCGGCACGGCCCGGTTCACGCTGCTGCTGTCGACCGCCGCTAACCAGGGCTTCGCCGGCGACGGCCAGTTGCTGGCCGACCTCGGGTCCGAGTCCGCCGACGCCGACGCCGACGCACTGGATGCGCTCCTGGCCGTCGATCCGGTCATTGACCGCGCGTCGGTCGCCGCGCGTACCGGCTGGGGCTCCGCCCGGGCCACGTCCGCCCTGGCCGCGCTGGCCACGGCGGGCCAGGTCGGGTACGACGTCGCGGAGGCGTCGTCGTTCCACCGCCCGCTGCCGTACCGAGCCGACCTGGTCGCCGCGCTGCACCCCAGGCTTGCCGCAGCCCGGATCCTGACGACAACGGGCGGCATGGTGGTGACCGCAGCCGGCGTCGAGGTGACCTCCGGTGAATCCACGTACCTCGTGCATCGGCGCGGCGACGAGTACGCCCGCACCTGCGCCTGGTGGGCCGAACACCAAGGCCGGCGGGGGCCGTGCAAGCACGTCGTGGCGGCCATCATCGGACAGACGGGACAGCAGGGTGAATGACGTCTGGCGCGACGTGCGCGCGCGGATCGACGACGCCGATTTCGACGCGCTCGCCGACGTGCTTGCCGGTCTGGACGCCAACGGGCGGGCAGCGCTGCTGCCGATGCTGGAAGGGCACACCCCGACGCGCGCAGCGCCGGAGCCGGTCGTCCCGCCACCGCCGGAGCCCGAGCCCGAGCCTGAGCCCGAGCTGCCCACCAGGGGCGTCTTCGCGTTCGCGTTCCTAGTGTCCAAGGACGACAGCCCGCCGCCCCGCGACCTCGAAGGCCTCCGTGCGTACGCCGACCGCCAGCGGCTGCGCGAGCGCGAACGCCGGTGGGCCCGCGACAAGTGGCACCTGGAGCGGCAGGCGGCCCAGGCCGCCGCCCGGCTGACCGAGCGCCGCCACGCCGCCCTCGCGATGGCCGTCGTGGCGTGCGCGCCGACGGCCACAGAGGCGGTCAAACGCCTGCACCGCCCGTGGACCGCCGGCCCGTCGCTGCGGGTGGTGCCCGAGGTGGTGCCCGCCCTGCTCCGCGTGCGCGGTGCGGCATGGGGCGCTGCCCTGGCCCGCGGCATGGTGCGCCGTGCGGGATCCCGCAGCCGGACCACCCCCGTGGCCGTTCACCGAAGCGCTCATGCGGGCCGTGGGAGCCGAGCCACCGGACACGCCCGGCGCTGTCGCACGGTACGTGGAGCTGTGGCGCCCTTCACTCGCCTCCTTCCTCGCCGCTGATCCATGGTTCGACCACGTACTGCCGTACCTTTTCGACGAGGACCGGGTGGCCGCGGTGTTCGTCACCGGCGTGGCCCGCCGTGACTGGCCGGCGGCGCTGTGGAGTTGGCGAGCAGCGGGCGCGTCGACCGCGAGGTGCTCATCGCGGGGTGCCTACGCCGCTGCGCGCTGGCGGACGCAAGGGACTGCTGCAGCCGTACCTCGACCTGCTGAAGCAGTTGACGCTGGGCATCGACGAGCTGGCCAGGCACCGGCAGGAGCTGACCGGCCTGCTGACGGCGCCGATGTCGACAGTCGCCGATTACGCGTACACGTCTCTGCAGACCTTGCACCGGACGTCCGAGCTGGACCGGGCGACCCTGGCCGAGATCACCCAGGGCATGCTGTCGCGCCCGGAGAAGAAGCTGGTCCGCGCGCATCTCGCTTGGCTGCGCAAGCTTCCGCTGGAGCACCTGGTGGACGGGCTGGTGGGCGGGCTGCACCATCCGGTGCCCGAGCTCGCCGAACGCACCGTGGACCTCATCGAAGCGCGGCTGCCAACCCTGTCCGAAGCGTCCCGCGAGCGGTTGAAGGCCGAAGACTCGAAGATCGTTCATCAAGTACCACCATGTCGTCGCGGGCAGGCCAGGACTAGCAGGGTACCGACGGTGACGTTCCGGGACCCGCGAGGCCCCTTC
>NZ_JAEVHJ010000470.1:0-3770 GCF_016802855.1 Micromonospora sp. ATA51
CTCGCCGTCGTCGTGGGGCACCAACCCCGCCGATGTGCCGCCGTCGTTCACCGACGGGTTCACCCCGTCGCCCGCCGCTCCCGACCTGGGCCCCAACCTCAGAACTACAGAAGACCTGACATCAACTGTCTCATTTGACTTGACGGATACCGAGGGGACAGAGCGCCGACGGTGACGGGGCCGGCTTTGTCCACCACGTTATGACGATACCTACTGGGCGGGAACCGTCGGTTTGGAAGAGCATGCTCAACCGGTCGTGATGGCCAACACGCCTAAGGTCAGTGGCCGAGCTAATTGGCTCTGGTGCCTGCTCATGACCGCTGCAGGCCGCTGCTTCTGGCCCATGGGTGGCCCGTGACGGCCTTGGTGTTCACGCTCGGCACGTCGAGAGTACGTCTGCGGGTATGCCAGGATCGGTGGATGTTGGTGAGGGAACGGCCGGTGGTGGTCGTCGTGTGCGGGTGTCCGGGCGCTGGGAAGACCACCATTGCCTCTGCAACGGCTGGCCGCTTGGGTATCCCGTTCCTGACTCGGGACGAGATCAAGACAGGTCTTGGGCTGTCCTCCGCCTGCGTCGCCGAGGACGGCGGCGTCCGGCTCGAGCGGGACTTCCACGTTGCCGGCGGTCCCTTCAGCCTCCGCGCTGAAGCCGTGATGGTCGACGCAGTCCGGCTGCTCGCGGCCTCGGGAGTGAGCCTCGTCGTAGAGTCCTCGGTGTTGTCCCATGAGCTGCTAGCTGTATTGCTCGCGTGCGGTACCCGAGTGCTGGCTGTTCACGTCGTCGCCCAGGAGGCGGTCATCGGCCGGCGACTTGCTGCTCGGGCGGCCGAAGGCGGGGGAATCGACCAGCAGCTCCTATCTCTGTTTCAGCGGGGCGAGATGAAGCGGTCGATTTTCGAACCGCCGGAGGGAGTCGACGCCGTCGTTGAGATCGACACCTCAGACGAGGGAGTTCCGGCCACCGAAACCATCGTGGCAGCAGTCATCGCCCTGGTTGAGTCGCAAAGAGCGGGAGGCGGCATGCGACCGAGCGAGCCAGCAAGGAACCATCGAGTACAGCCGGCAGGTAGCTGGCGTCCTGGCCAGTCGGTGGAATCGCTTCGCCGGAGTTGAGCGAGGCGTCAAGCTGCGCAACAGTCGTCAGCGGGGTCGCCGCTCAGCGGATCTCCTCGTCGGGTAGTCGTAGACCTGCGGCCACTGTGGAGCCAGGCGGCAGAACGGACCGTTGTGCCGACGCCGGCCCGGTCCTCGCCAAGAGCCTTGGTACCCCGGTCCATCCACCCAACGACTACCGCTCGTACCGGTAGATCATCCGACAGGCGGACCTCCGGCAGGTTCGCCTCCACGACCTGAGGCACACGGCGGCCAGCGTCGGCACATGTGGCCCCGGAGATCGCACGGGAAGCCGGGTCACGGCTGGAGGGGACGCTGTGGTCGAGTGCGTGACATGTTGGCTGCTCGGCTGGCTGCTCGGCTCTTGAGCGCCATGGAAAGGCCCAGGTCATGGTCGGCGATCTAGCCGGTGACCTGGGCCTTACTCTGGAGCCGCCTGACGGAATCGATCCGTCGACCTACGCATTACGAGATCAAGTTGCCCACCACGGTCTACCTGCCCGAACCTGGTTTGGCCTGCGGAAACCACTCTCGGCACTTCTCAGCGTCAGCGGTCGAAGGTCGACCTCTCGAGGACTGGATGAGGACTGAGGCAGGCCAGGTGTGCGGGCATCTGATTCGTAGGACCGTCCGGTGTGGGCCGCTACCCGCTTCGCTCCGTCACTGACCCATAGCCGGCGTTCATCCGATGGCGGCTGCTGTCATGCTGCTGGGTCAGGCTGGGGTCAACGTTCAGCTGCGGGCGCTGTCCTACTCCGCCGGTGCAGCCACATGACGCCGGTGACGATGGTCGCGGCGGCGAACACCATTCCTACGAGGAACATGAGGTCGTCGCCCTTGCTTCCACGCTCGAAGAGGACATCGCTAAGGGCCATGATGGCGAAGAACAGCCCGAGGCACAGATAGGCGCAGGAGGCGAGCCGGGGTGCGACCAGCCACTGCCCTCGCCAGCGAATCGCACCGGGCTGGTGGCGGCTGCGCACCAGCATCGCAACACCGACGGCGACGTTCAGGCCAGCAACAACGCCGGTGCCGACGGCGAAAGCTACGTCCAGCGTTCCCATGGCCGCACGGTACGGCACCACGACGAGGCGGCACTTCAGCCGTTCGACGTCGAGCCTGCGACCGAGGGATTATGAGATCAAACTGCCCGTCCCACCAACCTGGGCGCACGGCGGCTCAGCAGCGAAAACACCTCTCGACGTCTCACACCACTCCCCCGCTGCCCGTCGACCTCTTGCGGACCAGATGCGGACCGTCGCGCAGGCGCGGTCACCTCGGAGCGCTGAGGACCTTCCGCCCTTGCGCTTTTACTGGGCGGGGCCAAACAATCTTGCCGTGCCCGAAGGCCTAGGTCCGTTTGTATGCATCCTGATTCTGCTGTGCGTGTGGTCAAGCGTGATCAGTGCACTGCTCGGCCGCCTGAACTCGTGGGAGGCAGTACCAGGGGCGTCGCCGTGGCGGTTCTGGGGACCGGGCATCCTGGCGTGGTCATGGCCCATCGTCGTGGTCGCGTGCTCCCTCCTGGGGTTCATCACGCCCTGGGCCGTCTACCTCCTGGTCCTGGTTCCACTGGCGCTCTTGGCCGCAACCGCACTGACTGTGGTGGAGTTCCGACGTCGGCGTGCTGAGGACCTTGTGGCGGAGACGCCGCGGCGCGTGAAGGAATGACACCAGCTCGGCAAGTTGGCGCAGTGCCGCCAACAGCGGATTTCTCGACGGCCGGGCCTGGGGTTTAGAAGAAGATCGGAGCGGGCTGGTGGGGGAGCCGTTCCCCTGCTCAACCCGTCCGTCACTGTCGGATGGTGTCGGCGTTGGCTGGTGGTCTTGGCTGTACGGATGGCTGTACGGGTCGGTGCCTCAACTGTCGGCTTGGGCCACCTCGGGAGCTCGGTGATCGCGTGGTTCACTGTCGCGCATGACGTGGCGAAGGACTCGGTCCGTGGTGGCGGTCATCCTGGCGGTCATCCTGGCGGTGGTGGCCGTCTTTGCTTGGAGCTAGTGGCACAACCACCCGCCGTACGGTCCGGAAGCGCTGGCCATCAAGTCCTCAGTCAGGTTCGTCAGCTACGAAGAGGCTCGGACTGCGCTCGGCGAGAATGCCGACGCGCCGCTGGCCTCCGGACGCGACCAGCTGGTGCTCGGCCGGATTTCCTGGCAGGACCCGCCTAAGCCACTCGATGGCGGCTCTTTCGCGATCTTCCTCATCGACAAGCGCACCCACCACAAGCCGGAGGTCATTGCCGTGTCTGCGCCGCAGGAGGCCGTCGGCCTCGGGAGCGCCGGCGTCGACAACAAGATCGAAGAGCGCTACCCCTGGCTACGAGGTGCGGGCTCCCTCAAGGTCCGGGACAACGAGTGGCGGGACAACGGCGGCAGACTTGGCGTGGCCGACGAGAACGCTTCGCCGCTGACGTTCGTCGCGCTCTTTCCGTACCTGGAAAAGCCGGATCGGGAGCCCACGATAGCCACCGCGCCGGTTGCGATGTCGGACCTGCTGTTGGCCCTGGTCTACATGGGACCGGACGGACAGGTGTACTGGGCACAGCGGCTCCAAGGTTAGCTAGCGGATCTCCTCGTCGGGCAGTCGTAGACCTTCCCGCCTCCTCGGACGGAGCAGGAAGTTACGGCCGTAGCCGTTCTTCACCTCGACGATG
>NZ_JAEVHJ010000471.1:0-3727 GCF_016802855.1 Micromonospora sp. ATA51
GTGACTGGGCAAAGGGTGTCATCCGCTGGAACATCGCCCTGGATCAGAACAACGGACCGACCAACGGCGGCTGCCCGACCTGCCGCGGCGTCGTGACGGTCGCGCAGGACGCTGCCGGCCACTGGTCGTACACCAAGACCGTCGACTACTGGGCCCTCGGTCACGCCAGCAAGTTCGTGCGTCCGGGCGCCCGCCGGGTGGCGTCCAACTCCCTTGGGGCCGGTGACGTGCAAGACGTCGCCTTCGTCAACCCCGATGGCTCCACGGCGCTGGTCGCGTTCAACTCCGCGAACAGCCAAAAGACGTTCCGCGTGCAGTGGGGCAACAAGTGGTTCACCTACAGCCTTGCCGGCGGGGCGGCGGCCACGTTCACCTGGGCCGGCACCCAGCATGGCACCGTGGACCCAGCCGCGATCGGCTCGGTTGACATTCCGCTCGAGAACCCGAACGGGACGCGAGCGCTGATCAGTTACGACGCTGGAATGCTGGCTCACCAGGCTCAGGTGCGGGTCGGCAACCAGTGGCTCGGCTACACGCTCCCCGCCGGCGCGTCGCTCACCCCTCCGACGACCGCAGTGCCGTTGCCGCGTGGCGCGTGGACGGTGTCGGCATCGGCGAGCAATGCCACCGAGCCACCTGATAAGGCGATCGACGGCGACCCAGCCACGCGGTGGAGCACGGGCCGCGGCATGCGGCCCGGCGACTGGTTCCAGGTCGACCTCGGCTCGGAGCAGACGTTCAACCAGGTCGTCCTGGACACGACGGGAAGCAGCGGCGACTCCCCGCGGGGGTACGAGCTCTTTGTGTCCAACGACGGCACGAACTGGGGCCAGCCGATCGCGACCGGACCGGGCAGCCCGGTGGCCAAGATCCTCATACCGCAGGTCACGGGCCGCTACATCCGGGTGGTGAACCAGGGCGATGCCGGCAACTGGTGGTCGATCCACGAGCTGAACGTGCTCGGGCCCGCCGGTCCGGCGAGCGTGGCGGCAGGCTCGGACAGCGGCGTTCAGCGCAAGACGGCCGTGCTGCCCGACGGCACACAGCTTCTCGTCGTGTATAACTCGGGCCGCTCGGTCGCCACGTTCGACGTGCCGTGGGGAGACACGACCTACGCCTACCGCCTGCCGGCCGGCGCCGCCGCGATTTTTACGACGCGCCAAGGCTAATCGGTGGCGCTGTGCCGGCCAGAGCATCCCTGGCCGGCACAGCGTCGCGGCTGTCCCTCGCCAGTAGAACTGAGGCACGGATGCGGCCCTGACCAGCGGTGCCTCAGGTTTGGCGGCGAACTATGCCGGGTTCGATCGTCGAACCTGAGGCAGCTCAGCAGATTTGCAGATCATCACCCAGAAGGAGGCGTGAACCGAACAACAAACGCCGACGCGGTCCCGCAACACTTTCAAACCGAACCAGCGGCACCCGCTTCTTGAGGTTCGGACGTCGTGCGCCTGCTGGTTCGGCAAGCCTCCGCGATCCGCTGCTCTGAAGCCCGCAGCAACCGCGGACCGCACTACTCACGGCTAGATCAGGGCACCGGCGGCGCAAACAATCTGGCTCTTGGTCAATTGAGTGATTTACGCATCTGCTGTGTCACGACGCGGTAGCCGGAAGTCTCATACAGCCGGATCGCGCGGGCGTTGTCGCCGAAGACGTTGAGCTCAAGGCGACCCAGGCCACGGGAGCGCACGGCGTCCTCGGCAGCAGCTAGGAGCGCGCGTCCGTAGCCGGCTCCGCGGTACGCCTCATTGATTTCGATGTCGTAAATGAACGCGCAGTCGGGCGCACCGCGCGGGTGCGTCAAGCCCAGCCACGACACGCCAACACATGTGCCGTCGGGAAGCGCGGCCCTCAAGAACAGCATTCCGGCAGTCGCAAAACCATCCGGCAACAGGACGTCGTTTGCCTTGGTGGCCAACTCGATGGCCTCGTCCGCGGGCCAGTTACCGGCTGTTACCTGATCATCCGCGAATGATCGGATGGTACGGTCACGCCACTCTTCGAACTCGTTCCTCGTCATGTCCCGTACGATCAACTCAGGCACAGCGTGATGGTCCCACACCGATCGGTGGACGGCTGCCCCCGTTGTCCTCGCGCAAGCACACGTCGGCCGCATGCACTCATCTCGGCAGATCCGCGCACTCGTCGACCGGCATGCCGTGACATTGCGTAACGGGCGGATCGTGGCAGATCAGTACCCGTGATCATGTGTCGCATTTGGTGATGGGAGGGTCCGACTCAGGCGGGCGAGCGGGGACAGAGCCATCAGCACGGGTGACAGCATCATGCCGGCGGCCGTGACCAGCAGAGCAGTGCGTATCCCCCACTGTTCTGCGAGGAGGCCGCCGAGCAGCGAGCCGAGTGGCGTCAGGCCCATGCCCGCGAAGGTGATCGTCGCGGCGACGCGGCCTTGCATCGTGTCCGGAGTGAGGGCCTGCCGGACGGCCATGATGGTGACGTTTACCAGTTGGCCGAAGACCCCGAACGCGAGGTTGATCGCGATTAGTGCGGGAAGGGCGGCCACGGAGGTGCCGTGCAGCGCGGGCACGCACAGTAACACGCCGTCACCGATGACGGCCGCCGAGACGAGCACCGTGCCGTAACCGAGGCGGCTCGGGAGTCGGGCGGCGAGCAGGGAGCCCGCGAGCGCGCCTGGCCCTGTCGCGGCAAGCGCCAGTCCGATGGCGGTGCCGGACAGGTGCAGTTCCCGTGGCAGGAAGAGCAGATAGTTGGTCATCATGGCCGCGAAGGACAATTGGAATGTGGCCGAGGCGAGGCACACGGTACGTAGCAAGGTGTCGCCGAAGACGAAGCGGAGCCCCTCGTGGATCTGCCGCCAGATCCGCCGCGGACCGCCCGGGTGCTCCGGAATCGACTCGCGGTGGCGGATACCGGCGATGCCCAGAAACGACACCACGAAGAACAGGGCGCTGAACGCGGCGGCGATCGGCGCCGACAGCAGGGACATCATCGTCCCGCCGAGGGCGGGACCGCCGATCTGAGCCGCGGACCTGCTTCCCTCGATCGCGCTGTTGCCCTGCAGCAGCTCATCGCGCTGCACCAAGCGTACGAGGGAGGCTTGGTAGGCGACGTCGAAGAACACCGACAGGACCCCGATGGCGAACGCGATGGCCAGCAGTGCCGGCAGGCCGAGGCCACCCAAGAGGACGGCCACGGCGGCTCCGCCCAGCGCCAGGGCCCGGCCGAGGTCCGCCAAGGCCATGATGGTGCGAGTCCGCCACCTGTCCACCCAGACGCCGACGAACAGCGTGAGCAGAAGCTGCGGTGCCTGCCCCAACGCGCGAAGGACACCCAGTTGGTCCGCGCCGACGTTGAGCGTCAGGACGGCGATCAACGGCAGGATCACCAGGCTCGCATGCTCGCCCAGCTGTGAGGCCGTCTGGCCTATCCAAAGGCTGCGGAAGTCGGAGTTGCGCCACAGGCCCGGCGTAACGGATCGAGCGGAATCGGAGACGGCGGAGGAACCGGACGGCACAGAGACCCCTTGGATTGCTGCCGACAAGGCGCACCGACCGCCGTACGACAAACGTACTGACGGTGCAGGCCGGGGAAGGCTCGCTGTGCCGCGCGATTCAAGGGCAGCACCCGATGACAGGCCAAATGCGGCCTGAGAGCCTGGTAAATAAGGGTTTCAGGTGTTTTGGTGGCGGGCGAGGCGGCGGGTCATGACGATGATCATGGCCCATTGGACCATCGCGGCGTGGTGGTC
>NZ_JAEVHJ010000472.1:0-3681 GCF_016802855.1 Micromonospora sp. ATA51
GACCGCGACCGGCGGGCCGGCGACGCAGCCGGCGGGTACGCCGGAGCCGGCGCCCCGGCCGCAGCCTCAGCCGCCGACCGCCGGGTGAGCCGGCGTCACTCCCACTCGATGGTGCCCGGCGGCTTGCTGGTGACGTCCAGGACCACCCGGTTCACCTCGGCCACCTCGTTGGTGATCCGGGTGGAGATCCGGGCGACCACCTCGTACGGCAGCCGGGACCAGTCGGCGGTCATCGCGTCCTCGCTGGAGACCGGGCGCAGCACCACGGGATGCCCGTAGCTGCGCCCGTCGCCCTGCACGCCGACGCTGCGCACGTCGGCCAGCAGCACCACCGGGAACTGCCAGACGCCCCGGTCCAGGCCGGCGGCCGTCAACTCCTCCCGGGCGATCAGGTCGGCCTTGCGGAGCAGGTCCAGCCGCTCCCGGTCGACCGCGCCGATGATCCGGATGGCCAGGCCGGGGCCGGGGAACGGGTGCCGCCAGACCATCGCCTCGGGCAGGCCCAGCTCCAGGCCCAGCGCCCGGACCTCGTCCTTGAACAGCGTGCGCAGCGGCTCGACCAGCGCGAACTTCAGGTCCTCCGGCAGGCCGCCGACGTTGTGGTGGCTCTTGATGTTGGCGGTGCCGGTGCCGCCGCCGGACTCCACCACGTCCGGGTAGAGGGTGCCCTGCACCAGGAACTCGACGTCGCCGTGGGAGGCGATCTCCCGGGCGGCGGCCTCGAAGACCCGGATGAACTCCCGGCCGATGATCTTGCGCTTCTGCTCCGGGTCGGTCACCCCGGCGAGCGCCCCGAGGAAGCGGTCCTGCGCGTCGACCACCTTGAGCTTGATGCCGGTGGCCGCCACGTAGTCCTTCTCCACCTGCTCGGCCTCCCCGGCCCGGAGCAGGCCGTGGTCGACGAAGACGCAGGTGAGCTGGTCACCGACGGCCCGGTGCACCAGCGCGGCGGCGACCGCCGAGTCCACGCCGCCGCTCAGGCCGCAGATGACCTCCTTGTCGCCGACCTGCTCCCGGATCCGGGCCACCTGCTCGTCGATGATGTTCTCGGGCGTCCAGGTCGGCTCGACGCCGGCGATGTCGTACAGGAAGCGGGTGAGCATCTCCTGGCCGTGCGCGGTGTGCCCCACCTCCGGGTGGAACTGCACCCCGGCCCGGCGGCCGGCCACGTCCTCGAACGCGGCGACCGGCGCGCCCGCCGACTCGGCGGTCACCGTGAAGCCCGCGGGGGCCTCGGTCACGCAGTCGCCGTGGCTCATCCAGACCGGCAGGTCGTCCGGCAGGTCGCGGAGCAGCACGCCGGCCTCGGCGCGGGCGTGCAGCGGGGTGCCGCCGTACTCCCGGTTGCCGGTCCGCGCGACCGTGCCGCCGAGCGCCTGGGCCATCGCCTGGAAGCCGTAGCAGATGCCGAAGACCGGGACGTCGGCGGTGAACATGCGGGCGTCGATCTGCGGGGCGTCGGGTGCGTAGACGCTGGCCGGACCGCCCGACAGGATGATCGCGGCGGGGTCCTTCGCCAGCATCTCGGCGACCGGCATGGTGTGCGGGACGATCTCCGAGTAGACCTTCGCCTCACGCACCCGGCGCGCGATGAGCTGGGCGTACTGGGCTCCGAAGTCCACCACGAGGACGGGGCGAGGCGTGCTCATGTGCAGAAAGCCTACCGACCGTCACCTCCGCGCCGGGCGCGGCCCGGCCGTCCGCGTGGCGCGTCCCGCCCGGATGTCGCGCGGATCACCCGCGCAGGGCGGCGGGGGCGTGCGCCGGGACCGCCGGGTGGCGCGGGGGGACCGGCTCCACCCGCCGGTACGCCGCACCGAGCGGCGGCCGCGGATCCTCCTCGCCCTTGTTGGGCCAGCACGACATCGCCCGTTCCGCCTGGGCGGTGATCGTCAGCGACGGGTTCACCCCGAGGTTCGCCGAGACCGCCGCGCCGTCCACCACGTGCAGCCCCGGGTGCCCGTGCACCCGGTGGTACGGGTCGATCACCCCGTCGGCCGGGGTGGCGCCGATCACCGCCCCGCCGAGGATGTGCGCGGTCATCGGGATGTTGAACGGCTCGGTCAGCGCGCCGCCCGGCGTACCGTCGATCTCCTCGGCGAGCAGCCGCACCGCGTTGTTGCCGGCCGGGATCCAGGTCGGGTTCGGCGCGCCGTGCCCCGGCCCGGAGACCAGCCGGCGGCCGAGCGGGCCGCGCCGCCAGCGGGTGGTGAGCGAGTTGTCCGCCGACTGCATCACCAGGGCGATCACCGTCCGCTCGGACCAGCCGCGCACCGACAGCATCCGGGCGGCCAGGCCGGGCTGCCGGACGATGCTGCCCAGCCAGCGCCGGACCCGGTGCGGCCCGCCGTCGACCAGCAGCGACTGGAGCAGCCCCATCGCGTTGGAGCCCCGGCCGTAGCGGACCGGCTCGATGTGGGTCTGCGGGTCGGGGTGGAACGAGCTGGTGATCGCCACTCCCTCGGTGAAGTCCAGCCGCCGCTCCCGCGCCTGCCGGCGGGGCACCGAGGCGCCGAGGATGGCCTCCGAGTTGGTCCGGGTCAGCTCGCCGAGGCGGGGCGACAGCGCGGGCAGCGCCCCGGTCGCCTTCATCTCGTGCAGCAGCCGCTGGGTGCCCAGCGCGCCCGCGGCGAAGACCACCTGGTCGGCGCGGATCACCTGGCGCCGCTTGCGCAGCCACGCGCCGGTGCGCTCGGTGTGCACCTCGTAGCCCTCGTCGGCGGTGGGGCGGACCGCGGTGACCGT
Organism: Micromonospora sp. ATA51; assembly: GCF_016802855.1. Classification (NCBI taxonomy): domain Bacteria; kingdom Bacillati; phylum Actinomycetota; class Actinomycetes; order Micromonosporales; family Micromonosporaceae; genus Micromonospora; species Micromonospora sp. ATA51. The sequence goes on from NZ_JAEVHJ010000472.1 coordinate 2,746, forward strand.
GGTCAGCGGGTGGACTTGGGCGCCGAGCCGCTCGGCCAGCCAGAGGTAGTTCTTGACCAGGGTGTTCTTGGCGCCGTGCCGGCAGCCGGTCATGCACGAGCCGCAGTGCAGGCAACCGGTCCGCTCCGGCCCGGCCCCGCCGAAGTACGGGTCGGGCACCCGCTCGCCGGGCCGGCCGATGTGCACGCCCACCGGGGTGGCGTGGAAGGTGTGCCCGACCCCCATCCGCTCGGCCACCGCCCGCATCGCCCGGTCCGCACCGGTCCGCACCGGGTACGTGGTCGCCCCGAGCATCCGCTTGGCCTGGTCGTAGTGGCGGGCCAGTTCGTCGCGCCAGTCGGTGATGTCCCGCCACTGCGGGTCGGCGTAGAACGCGTCGAGGGGCTCGTAGAGGGTGTTGGCGTAGACCAGCGAGCCGCCGCCCACGCCCGCGCCGGAGAGCACCATGACTCCCCCGCCGGCCTTCCGGTCCGCGGAGCGGAGCAGGGTGATCCGCTGGAGGCCGTAGCACCCGAGCTTCGGAGCCCAGAGGAAGCGCCGGGCCCGCCAGGAGGTCTCCGGAAACTCGTCGTCGGCGAAGCGCCGCCCGGCCTCCAGCACCCCGACCGAGTAGCCCTTCTCCGCCAGCCGGAGCGCGGCGACGCTGCCGCCGAAACCGGACCCGATGACGACCACGTCATACCGCATGGACGCATCATTACCGACGGGTAGCCATCGCGCCAGCGCCAGATTTTGGGGATCATGCAGGACGCTCGGTCGACCGGGCCCGCCGGTGGCAACCCCGGGCCCCCGTCCGAGCGTCGTTCCGTACGGGGGAGGAAGCCTGATGACGCAGGAGACCGCAAAACCACGACGGCGCTGGACGCTGGGGGGCCGGGGCATCCGGCCCGGCGGCTTCGGCGAGAACCTGACCACGTACGCGGTGGACGTCACCGG
>NZ_JAEVHJ010000473.1:0-3664 GCF_016802855.1 Micromonospora sp. ATA51
GGCGTATCAAGGCGGCATGCTCCTCGCTCAGGTCGCCCGGGACATCGGCCCCCTGCAGGACGCGCTCTCTGCGGCGGTTGACCATCTGCGGACGTTCGTGACGTCTGACGACCAGCACATGGGCTGACGCGGCGCATCCGAGCCTCGGGTGTCGGAGCGCGGAAGAAGGTCTGGCGAGCTGGTAAGACGACCACGTCGGGCGACGCGAAAGGGCGTCCGCTCTGACCAGCTCGTCACCACCCAGGTCTTCGGACCGTGCCCGGATGGACGAGCCGTCGCACAGCGTCCGCCCCGAATCTCTTGATCTCCGCAGCGCCGGCCGTGAAATCGACAGCCAAAGCGTCGTCCGCCGGGTCGTAGGTCAGCAGCTCCAACCCGAGCGGGAGTTCCTCGCCGACGCGGCCCTCTCGTCCTGAGCCAGCCGCCTGAAACGCGCCGAGGCGCGACCCGGTCGGCACCGGGCCGCGCCTCGGTGGAGGTACGGCGGATCGGGACGGTCAGCCGGCGCGGTACGCCCGGATGATTGTCTGCTCGATGCCGCTGCCGCCGTCGGCGGTGGCCTTCACCCGCAACGAGACCGCCTGCCCGCCCGTCACGGTCGGCAGCGCGGCGTGGTAGCCGTCCCGGTCCCGGTCGACCGTGGTCGGCTGCCAGGTCACGCCGTCGTCGGTCGAGGTCCAGACCTGGAACGTCGTCACCCGCTGGGCCGGCGCCCCCTGGGCCTGCCGGACCGTGAACGTGGCCGGACCACCGGTGGGATGGTTCGCCGCTTCCAGTGGCAGGGCGTAGTCGACCGACAGGAGCGGCAGGGCGCTGCGCGCCGTGCCGGCCGGTCCGGCCGACCGGAAGGTCCACGCGGTGTTGACGTGGGTCGAGAACGGCAGGATCCGGCTGGTGTCGACGTCGAAGGTGAGCCGGTAGTCCGCCGCCTTCGCCGGCACGCTGAAGTCGGTCCGGGCGGCGTTGCGCTCGTCGACGAGCTGGCCGTCCCGGTGCAGCGCCAGCGTTCGCGTGGCTGATCGCCAAGAGCGACCCCGACCACGACCGCATCTGCGCGGCGATCCGCGACCAGGTCGCCGCCCTGCCCGACGGATCCGTCGTGCTCGCCGAGGATGAGACCCACCTCGACCTGCTCGCCCGGATCCGGTCCTGCTGATGCCCACCGGCCTGCGCCATCGGGTGATAACCCCGGGCTCCAACATCCGCCGTACCATCCACGGCGCGGCCAACCTGGCCACCGGCGCCTGGCACTACCACGTATCGATACGCAACGTGTCGATGGTGTTCTGCTACTTCCTCAACCAACTGTTGGCCGCCCATCCCGACGCCCTGATCGTGGCGGCGATCCGCGGCAACGGCACCACCCACCACAGCGGCATCACGCGCAGACGGCTGGCCGAACACCCCCGACTCCTCCTTATCGAGCCCGTGCGGGCGCGTCGATCGACCGGGCTCGGACCGGTTTTGGGCCGCCCTTGAGCGCCCGGACCTGCGAGCTGTCGATCACCGCGCTCCACCAGATCAGCCGGTCGGGCGCCCGGCAGCTCGGCCAGCAGCAGTTCGTGCAGCCGCTGCCACACCCTGGCCCGGTTCCATTCCTCTAGGCGCCGCCAGCAGGTCATCCCTGACCCGAACCCCAGTTCCTGGGGCAGGAACTCCCAGGGAATCCCGGTGTGCAGCACGAACAGGATCCCGCACAACGCCTTGCGGTCATCCAGCCGTTTACGGCCGGAATACCGGTACCGGCGCTGATGGGGCGGGCAGGAGCGGTTCGATGCGCTGCCACAGCCCGTCCGGCAGAATCCACGGCGGCTGTTGGCCCTTCCTCATGACCGAGCCGACTACCCCGCGACCGCCTGCCAGCCTCATTGCGTTAGGGGTTCTCAGTCGAAGCGCAGGCTGCCCGTCCGTTCCCGCTTCAGCTCGAAGAAGCCCGGGTGTGCCGAGAGGGTCCGCACTGCGTCGAAGAGCCGCGCCGCCTCCTCGCCCCGCGGGATGCTGTTCATCACCGGGCCGAAGAAGGCCGTTCCGTCGATGTGCATCGTGGGCGTGCCCACATAACCGCCCCCCGCAGGATCCTTGCCCGCGTCGTGGCTGCGCTGGAGGGCGGCGTCGTACTCGGCCGAACGCGCTGCCTCCGCGAGGCTCGCGGGGAGCCCGAGCTCGGCCAGGGACTCGACAGCGACCGCGTCGAAGTCCTCCATTCCTTTATCGTGAATGCGGGTGCCGAAGGCGGTGTAGAGGCCGCGGAGTACGTCCTCGGAGTGGTGCTCGGCCGCGGCCGTGGCGACGCGGACCAGGCCGCGGGAGCGATCGACAAGATCGCGATACCAGCCGGGCAGCTCGTTGCCCTCGTTGTGCAGATACAGGCTCATGACGTGAAACCGGACGTCAAGGTCACGCAGCGGCTCCACCTCGAGGATCCACCGCGAGGTGATCCAGGAGAAAGGGCAGGCGGGGTCGAAGTAGAAGTCGACTCGGGTCTGCGGCGTGGGTGCTTCACCTGTCATGGCAGCGATGTTACGCACGGATTGGAATGCTTAAGGTCCAATACCATGACGAAATCCTGGTCCACTTCGGCAGCCCTGGGCGTGGATCTCCATCTGGACCCGGCCCCCGGCGAGCGGCCGCCGGTCCGGGCTCGAACAGGCACTCCGGGATGCCATCCGCACCGGGCGGCTCGCCCCGCACACCCGGATGCCCGCCACCCGCAAGCTGGACGCCGAACTCGGCCTGTCCCGGGGGACGGTGCAGGTGAGGTTCCCCCGGTAGGTCGGAGGCTTTCGATCCTGATCTGATAGAGCGGAAGGGAGTCCTCCGAGGTCGCCCAGAAGAAGTACCCCGACGAGCTGCCCTGTCTGTCAAACTGCCCCCATCCCCCGGACAGGTGCCAAGGACTGCGGCGCCCGGCCGCGGTCAAGGGTGGCCGCAGGCCGTCGGCGTGCCGACGCGCAGCGCCCTTGACGCCGACCGGGTGGCGTAGAGGATCGGGCACCCGGGGGAAGGGGCACGCCTGGTCCTCGTCGTCATCGAACCGCGGACAGCGCTGGCGCGACTCGGGGGCAAGTAGCTCTGCTGCGCGGCAGCGATCGCCCTGCTCTCGACAAAGAGCAGCCCCGACGGCGATCGTCCCGCCTCAGCCCTTCATTCCCTTGGTGCTCCGCCAGCGTGGCCGGCCGGCACGGCCGATGCCGGCCGAAGGTCGCCAGCAGGCCAGGGCCGGGTCGGCGCGGCCCGCTTTGCGGGTCGCCTTAAATGCCTCATTCGGCAGTGCGAACGGCCGCGGTGGCGTCCTCTGTGGACCGATGTGCGACACGCGTCCACCAACTGATCTGCGACACCTCAACGCGCTGATCGCGGCACGACCCAGCGCTCGGCCTGGCGACGCCTCGCCACGGAACGTGACGCCCGGTCGGCCTCGCCGCCGCCCTGGCCGACGCCGTCGTGCCGGAAGTCTTCTCCCGGCAGTCGCAGTTCGCGGGTCGCCTATCACAGACCTCTGGCCCCCGAGGGAAGAGCTGGGTTCCGGCAATCGGCATCCGTCATCCGTGGTTACCTGACATCGGGTCGCGCCCCACTTCACGAGCTGTTAACAGAAGTCCACTATCTGGGGGGGATTCAGTTGGCCAAACCATCATTCACCCGCCTCGCGGGGGCCACCATG
>NZ_JAEVHJ010000474.1:0-3661 GCF_016802855.1 Micromonospora sp. ATA51
CGAAGGGGTTGATGTCGATGCCGTGGACGGCGTCGAGGGCCAGGCGTACCCGCTCGTGGGGGTCCCGGTTGGGGGCGTGATGCTCCCACTCCTTGAGGACCCCGACCGCGGCGACCACCACCAGGGAGAGCCGGGTCGGCATCATCATCTCGACCAGCGGCAGGTCGTCCGGCACGTACGCCCAGGGCCCGTCGATCGCGGTCTCCACCCCGTCGAACCGCACCTTCGGGCCGATCGCCGCGACGCCGAAGACCACCACCAGCACGGCGAGGATCCGGGCGGCGAGCGAGCGACGGACCAGCAGCACCAGGGCGACCAGCGCGACCAGCACCAGCGGCCAGCCGAACCAGGTGTTCTGCTCGGTCAGCCCGATGGTCTGCTCCACCGCCTCGTCCCCGGCGACGGTGTCCCGGGCGAAGGTGACGAACGCGGCGAGGTCCTCGCCCCAGTTGTGGAAGACGCCGCCCTGCAGGCCCCGGTAGGACTGCGGCCCGTTGAACTGGAACCAGATCGGGTACGCGGTCAGCAGCAGGGCGAGCCCGGCGCCGACGCCGCCGGCGGCGAGGAAGTTGCCGGCCCGGGCCCACGCCGCCCGCGGTCGCTGCGCGGTGTAGGCCGCCACCACCACGAGGCAGGCCAGCGCGGTGAGCAGCAGCATCTCCTCGTTGATGAAGATCTGGTACGCGACCAGCACGCCGAGCGCGATCCCGTTGCGCCACCACCGGCCCGGCTCGCCGAGGCGCAGCACCCGCACCACGATCAGCGGGAGCAGGAAGTTCGAGACGAAGTTCGGCTGCCCGTTGGCGTGGTGCACGATGCCGGGCGCGAAGCCGAGGAACGCGCCGCCCACGAAGGCCGCGCCCCGGGAGCGGACCAGGTGCCGCGACAGCATCCAGTACGACGTGCCGGCCGTCGCGGCGAGCGCCCCACCCAGGTAGAGCGCGTACATCACCTGGGGGCCGAGGAGCAGGGTGAGCGGCGCGAGCGGCAGGGTGACCCCGAGCAGCGAGGTGTTCGCCATCATGTTCACGCCGTCCGGTGCGTTCTGCCGGGCGGTGAAGAGCGGGTTCTCCAGGTGCCGCACCGAGTAGGCGCCGTGCGCGAAGAGCCACTCGAACCAGCTGTGGTCCGTCGGCAGGTGCGACGAGACCCGGTGCTGGACGTCCACCCAGTAGTTGAGGCAGACGAGAACGCCGAGCAACGCATAGGCTCCGATGGCCAGCACGTCGGCGCGGGCCGGCCGGCGTCGGGGCCGGCGCGGCGGGTCGGCCACGACGGGCTCGACCGCGACGGAAGCGGAGTTCAACGAGGGGTCTACCACGGCACGGCCACGACGGGCCATCGTACAGGCGGCGGGCTGTCGCCCCCGGCCGCGCCGGTGCGTTCCGACGGCGCCCGTCCGGCGGGCGGGCGGGGAGGGGGGCCGTGACCGTCATCGATCGTGGGTGAGCTCCGCGACGACCCGACGCGGGTGCCGTCGACCCGGCGGCCCCGGCCCGCCGCGCGGCCGTACCTCGACGCGGCCACCGATCGGCTGCTGGCCGACCTGGGCCGGTGGGAGCTGGCGGTCTGGTCCGACCGGGACGATCCGCTGGATCGGCACCCGGCGGGGCCGGGACGGGCGGCTGGTCGTGGCCGAGCTGGATCTGGGCGCCGCCCGGGCCGGGTGATCGGCGCGCTGCCGGCCTGCTCGACGACGGCCGGGTCGGCGAGGGCGTGCTCGTCTGCCGGCGGGCCGACGGCGGGTTCGGGCTGTGGCGGCTGCGGTGAGCCGGGTGATCGAGCTGGGTGAGCTGCGGCACGGCGACGAGGTCGAGCCGCCGCCCGGCCCGCGCCGTCCCGCGTCCCCGTCGGCGCGCCTCGTGGCGCTGCTCTGTGCCGCGCTGCTCGGTCTGGCCGGCTCGGCCGCCGCCCCGGGCCGGCGGCGTCCGTGCCGGTGCCCGCCCCGCAGCGCCGGCTTCCTGGTGCTCGCCGACCGGCTGGTGGTCGCCGACGGTCCGGGCACCGTGGGGCGGTCGGGTCGGCTGGTGACCGGGCACCGGCTGCCGGCGGGGAGCCGCTGTGGCGGTTCGTCCTGCCCACCGGCGACCACGCGCTCGGCCTCACCACGGTGGCCGGCGCGGTGCTGGTGATCAGCAGTCCCGCCGGGGCCGGTGACCCCGCCTCCACCGCGCTGGACCCGGACACCGGGGCGGTGCGCTGGCGGCAGCCCGGCTACCCGGTGCGGACGGAGGCCGGCGGCGTGCTCTTCGAGACGCCCCGGGCGGACGGGACGGGCACCGTCCGGTCGGTCGACCCGGTGTCGGGCCGGGCCCGGTGGTCGTTGCCGCTGCCCGGCAACGGGCTCGCGTACGAGTTCGGCGACCGGGGCGTGACGCGGGTGGTGCTGGTCACCGCCGCGGGCCGGGTGGAGGTCCACGACGCCGGCTCGGGGGAGCTCCTGCGCGCCGGGCGGGTGCCGCCGGCCCCGGACGGGTTGTCCTACCGGGTCACCCAGGTCGTCGGCGACCTGCTGCTGCTCGACGGGGCGCCGGGCACGGTCACCGCGTACGGCCTGGACCGGCTGGACCGGCGCTGGAGCAGGCCGGTCGGCCCGTCGGCCGTGGACTGGTTCAGCGACTGCGCCGTGGTGATCTGCCTGCGCGACCGGGGCTCCGGGGTGCGGGCCATCGACCCGGCCACCGGGCGGCTCCTCTGGACGAACGACCGCTGGCTCGGGATCGGCCCGGCCGACGGTCGGCTCCTCGCCAGCGCGCCGGCCGTCGGCCTGGAGATGGACCTGTCGGTGGTCGACCCGCGCACCGGCGGCGTCCTCGCCCGGCTCGGTCGCTGGCGGCTGAGCGGCGGGGACCGGTACGAGCCGGCGCTGCTCGGGCTCCGCCGGCTCGGCGAGGACCGGACCCTGGTCGCCGACCTGGACCTCCCGGCCGGGCAGCCCGGGTCCGGGCCGTGTTGCCGGGCTCGTGGGACGACTGTGCCGTGGCGACCGCCGCCCTGGTCTGCCTGCGGCCCTCCGGCGGCCTGGTGGTCTGGCCGGACCGCCGCTGATCAGCGGTTCACCAGTTGGCCTGCGCGGGGGCGGGTGGCAGCGGCACCGAGGCCGGCCGGATCACGTACGCCAGGCCGCCGCTGCCGCCCAGCCAGGCGGCCTGGAGACGGTCCCGGGGCACGGTCCTGCGGACCCCGTCGTCGGTTGCGGCGTACGGGTCGTTGAGCACCGGCTCGCCGGCCTCCGTGAACCCGACCAGCACCATCAGGTGGCCGTTGGTGTCGTAGTCGAGCCCGGGGATCTCCCCGTGCCGGAATCGCGCGGAGACGACCAGCGGCACCCCGGCCGCGACGAAGAGTTCCGCCTCGGCGAGGGAGCGCAGCCGGGTGACGAAGGCATCCACCCCGTGCAGCCCCGCGTACGCGGTGTTGAACGGCCAGTTTCCCGCGCCCGCGTAGGCGTGGTCGTAACATCCCCGGGCGGCGTGCACCACCACCGGGCGGGGGCCGGGCGGGGTCACCCAGGCGTACCGGTCGGGGGTGGGGCCGGCGCCCCAGAAGTCCAGCACCATGGACACGCTGGTGGGGCTGCACCAGGAGTCCCCGCCGCCGCCCCAGCGGGTCTCGCCGCCGGCGTGCAGGCGCTGCGCGTACCGGGGCACGTCGAGCACCC
>NZ_JAEVHJ010000475.1:0-3646 GCF_016802855.1 Micromonospora sp. ATA51
GGCCGGGCGGGGCTGAGGTGGGGCGGGTGGGGGTCGCGTTCGACCGCGCCGGCCAGCCGGTCGGCGGCCGTACGCAGGGCCCGGGCCAGCCGGTCACGCGGTGGTCGGGGCGGCCGCACTGCCGGACTCCAGTTCCAGCCCTTCGTACGCCAGCGTCAGCGCCTCGATGGCGATCTCCTGGGCGAGGGTGTTCAGGTGGGCGCCCCGCCACCGGGTCGGCCAAGCGTTGATCATGTTCCAGCGCAGCACCTCGCTGGTGCCGGCCGGGTCCAGCAGCACCACGGAGACGTTGCGCCGGCTCACCGTGCCCTTGGCCGCCGCGTTCACCCAGTCCCACAGCTCCCGGGACGAGGTGAGGCCGAAGTGGAGGGTCACCGGCGCGTAGTCGACCTGGCCGGGGACCGCCCGGACCCGGTCGTTGCCCGCCTCCCGGTACGCCAGCCGGCCGATCGTCACCTCAAGCCCGCTGACCTCGGTGAAGTGCCCGTTGGTGATGCCGTTGATGAGCAGCTTGAAGTTGTACGCCCGGTACGGGTCGACGGGGGCGCCCGGTTGCGGGGTGGCCGTGGTCGGCATGTCAGCCTCCGATCGTCTCGGTCTCGGTGCCGCCGGCCCACTGGCTCAGCTTGAACACCACGAACTCCGCGGGCTTGACCACCGCGATGCCGATGTGGGCGACCACCATGCCGGCGTCGCGAACGTCGGCCGGGTTGGTCTCCTCGTCGCACTTGACGAAGAACGCCTCCTCCGGCGTGCGGCCGAGCAGCGCGCCGTCGCGCCAGACCCGGGTGAGGAACGCCCCGATGTCCCGCCGGATGGACCGCCAGAGCGAGTAGTCGTTGGGCTCGAAGACCATCCACCGGGTGCCGTTGGCGATGGCCTGCTCGATGGCGATGGAGAGCCGGCGTACGTTCAGGTAGCGCCACTCGCTGGCCTCGGCGGCGAGCGTACGGGCGCCCCAGAGGCGGATGCCCTCGCCGGCGAAGTAGCGGATCACGTTGACGCCCTTGGGGTTGAGCACGTCGTGCTCGGGGCGGGTGACCAGGTGCCCGAGGTCGACGGCGCCGCGGACCGGCTCGTTGGCGGGCGCCTTGTGCACGCCGCGCAGGGCGTCGGTGCGGGCCCAGATGCCGGCGACGTGCCCGCTCGGCGGGGTGAGCACCAGGTCGCCGCTGAGCGGGTCACGGACCCGGATCCACGGGAAGTAGCAGGTGCCGAAGTCCGACTGCCGGGGCCGGTACGCGGCCGCCGGCCCGTCCGGCTCGGCGTCGTCGTCGGCCGGCTTCGGCGTACCGTCGGCGGGTTTGCCGTCGGGTTTGCCGGCGGGCTTCGCCGGGCCGGGGGTGGCGACGCGGGTCAGCGCGGAGATGTCGTCGATGTCCGGGGCCGGGTCGCAGATGGCCACCATGGTGCGCAGCCGCTCGGCCAGGCTGAGCAGCGCCTCGTGCGATACCGGGTCGTGGAAGCCGGGCGCGGCGAGGATGGAGATCTCGTCGACCGCCTCGAGCAGTTGCAGCCCGCCGCGGCGGCCGCCGGTGCCGGTGAGCTGGCCGCCCTCGCCGACGTTGACCACCCAGCAGCGGGTGCCGCCGTTGTCCAGGAAGCCGAAGACCGCCCGGGCCAGCGGGGTGCTCTCCGGGTGCTCGCCGTCGGCGTAGAGCCGCAGGAACTCCGACCAGGAGTTGACGGCCACCGCGCGGTCGACGTGCGCGGTGCGGTCCGGGGCGACGCCGACGAAGGCGGCGGTGCTGGTGCCGACCGGTCCGATCGGGCGGGCGCCGCTGGGGACCTCCTCGACGTAGATGCCGGGGGAGAAGTAGGTGGGCATCGGTCCTCCTGTGCGGGTGCGGTCGGCGGGTCGGCTCAGTCGGCCGGCGGCGCGCAGACGATGACGAGGTCGGGGTCGGCCGGGTCGAGTTCGGCGGTGTGGGTGCGGCCCCGGCCGACCAGGCGGACCCGGACCGCCGGTCCGGCTCGTCGGGGTCGTGCGGGAGGCCGACCAGCCGGAACCGGCCGGCGGTGTCGGTGTGCGTGGTGTACGGGGTGCCGACGACCTCGACCCGCATCGCGGCGAGGGGCTGCTGCTCGGGCCCGACCACCCGACCGTCGAGGGTGCGCATCTCCAGTTGCCGCAGCCGCAGCGGCCGCAGCACGGGCGGCGCGGGCGGCACCGGGCGGGCGATCTGCGCGGGCACGTCGACCAGCAGCGCCGGTCGCGGCGCGACGCCGAAGGCCCGCCACAACGCCGGGTCGCCGGCGGTCAGCGTCACCTCCGGCTCGCCGCCGCCGCCGCGGCGGCGAGCACCCGGTCCAGTCGGGGCAGCGCGGCCGGTCCGGTGGCGCAGACCAGCAGCCGGACCACGAACCGGTACGGTTCGCGGGCCCCGCTGCCCCGGGTCTGCCGGGCCGGCCGCAGCTCCAGCGGCCAGACGGTGAGCCCGCCGTCCGCGTCGTCGCGGGGCGGGCCGACCGGGACGGGGTCGCCCGCCGCCCCGGTCAGCCAGGCCGCGAGCTCCGCGACGGCCGTCTCGATCGCTCCGGTCATCGCGGCGGGGTCCCCTGGATCCGGTACGCGATGGCCTCGTTCCAGACATGCGGGTAGACGCCGATCTCGAAGTAGCGGGTGAAGCGGTTGATCGGCGCGTTGGTGTGGTCGTGCCAGAGCAGCCAGACCGGGGCGATGGTGAACAGCGCGTAGTTCAGCATGACCAGCGGCAGGTAGAGCGGGCCGAGCAGCCGGGCCTGGAGGATGTGCACGTCCTCGTGGCGTTGGATGCCGGGGCTGGACCCGGCGCAGACCGTGCCGATGGTGGTGGCGTACCGGGGCGACACCCCCTCGACCAGGTTGACCCGGCCGCTGGCCGGCGAGACCACCCGGTCGAGCTGGTGCCCGAAGACCAGGTGCGCGGCGAGGTAGATCGCCCCGACGGCGGTGTTGAGCAGGCTCCAGGTGTGGTCGACGACGAAGAGGAGGATCCCCTTCGCGTCCGGGCCGTACGTGCCGGCGGAGCTGATCGCCCAGCCGAAGGGCGCGCCGACGAGCAGTCCGACGACGGCGCCGATCACCAGGCCGAGGGTGCCGCCGGCCCACTGGCCGAACAGGGCGCCGAGGACGATGTGGACCGCGGCGCTGACGATGCCGAAGACCATGGGGTCACCTTCTTTCAGACCCACGAGCGGACGTAGCGGGGCTCGCGTCCCTGCGCGAGCTGGGTTGGCGACGCACTCGTCGCCTGCCGGTTGCCAGGGGGCAGCTGGTTGATGCCGAGCGCGGCGGAGAAGATGACCAGCCCGTTGAAGAACGCGATGATCCACTTCTCGGAGCCGGCGTCGGTGGCGAAGGCCGCGGTGAGGTAGGAGAGCGCGAGGGCGATACCCAGCGCGATCCACTTGCGGGCCTTGTCGCCGCTCGGGCCGAGCAGGCCACCGATGACGTTGGCGGCCAGCAGCGTGGCGGCGCTGGCGCCGGTGAGGCTGCCCAGGGCGGCCCAGGTGAAGAGATCGTTCACGGCGATCTCCCTTCGGACGGTGCGGTGGTGCGGGCGGGGTGGTGGGTGAGGTGCGGCGGCCGGCCGCTGCGGGCGCCGGCCGCCCGGGTGACGCGGTGGGTCAGACCGGCCCCGGCTGGTCGGCCGGGGGCGCGGTG
>NZ_JAEVHJ010000476.1:0-3645 GCF_016802855.1 Micromonospora sp. ATA51
GGTGGGCGCGGGCGGCGGACGGTCGCGGCGCCGACGCCCGGGCGGCCGGAGCGCGGCGGGCAATAGGATGAGCGATCACGGCGGGAGGAGCGGCATGATTCGGGTACGGCGCGACAACAGGACGCGGCGGTGAGCCCGCGCGGCTGGGCGGTGCTGACCCTGGCCGGGCTGGCCGTCGCGCTGGTCGTCACGGCGGCCCTGCCTGATCCCCTGGAGTCGACCCCCCGCGCCCCGCGCCGACCAGCTCGCCGCGCTGCGCTCCCTCCCGGTCGACCAGGTGACCCGTGGCCGGGCCTTCCACGCCGCGCTGCGCCCCGGCGGGTACGGCGCGCTGGCCGTCGGCCTGGCGGTGGCCCTCCTGCTCGGGCTGACCCCGCTCGGCAGCAGCCTGGTGGAGCTGGCCGGCCGGCCGCTCGGCGGCACTGGGTGGCCCGGGCGGTGCTCGGCGGGCTGGCCGTGATGCTCCTCGCCGACCTGCTCACCCTGCCCTTCGCCGCCTGGCGGCAGACCGTGCTGGTCCGCTACGGGCTGAGCACCCAGGGCTGGAGCGGCTGGGCCGTCGACCTGCTCAAGTCGTACGCGGTCAGCGCGGTGATCGGCGGGCTCGCGCTGCTCGGCTTCTACACCGTGGTCCGGCTCGCGCCGCGCTGGTGGTGGGCGTTCGGGGCAGCCGGCGCGGCCGGGCTGGTGGTGCTGCTGTCGTTCGTGCTCCCGGTGCTGGTCGAGCCGGTGTTCAACCGGTTCACCCCGATGGAGCCGGGCCCGCTGCGCAGCGAGCTGATCAGCATGGCCGCCCGGGACGGTGTGCCGGTGCGCGACGTGCTGGTCGCCGACGCGTCCCGGCGGACGAAGGCCGTCAACGCGTACGTCTCGGGGCTGGGGCCGACCCGGCGGGTGGTGGTCTACGACACCCTGCTGCGCGAGGCGACCCCGGCCGAGGTGACCAGCGTGGTCGCGCACGAGCTGGGGCACGCGAAGGACCGGGACGTCTGGGTCGGCACCCTGACCGGGGCGCTGGGCGCCGCCGCCGCGGTGGTCGCGCTCTACCTGATCGGTTCCTGGGCGCCGCTGCTGCGGCTGGCCGGGGTGGACTCCGTGGCCGAGCCGCGCGCCTTCCCGCTGCTGATCGCGCTGGTCACGGTCGTCGGGCTGGTCGCCGCGCCGGTCCAGGCGCTGGTCTCCCGCCGGGTGGAGGCCCGGGCCGACGCGCATGCGCTCGCCCTGACCGGCGATCCTTCGACCTTCGAGGCGATGCAGCGGCGGCTGGCCGGGGTGAACCTGGCCGACCCCGACCCGCCCCGCTGGGAGTACCTCTGGTCGGCCTCGCATCCGTCCACCGTGGAGCGGATGGCCGCCGCCCGCGCCTACGCCAGGGAGAGCGGCCGATGAGCCGGACGTTGCTGGTCACCAACGACTTCCCGCCGCGCCCCGGCGGCATCCAGTCCTTCGTGCACCACCTGGCGGTGCGCCAGCCCGCCGGCTCGGTGGTGGTGTATGCGTCGAGCTGGCGGGGGGCCGAGAAGTTCGACGCCGACCAGCCCTTCGAGGTGGTCCGGGAACGCACCCGGGTGCTGCTGCCCACCCCGCTGGTGGCCCGGCGGGCGGCGAAGCTGGCCCGCGCGTACGACTGCGACACGGTCTGGTTCGGCGCGGCCGCCCCCCTCGGGCTGCTCGCGGCGGGGCTGCGCCGGCGGGCCGGCATCCGGCGGGCGGTGGCCCTGACCCAGCGGCCACGAGGTCGGCTGGGCGGCGCTGCCCGGCGCCCGGGCCGCGCTGCGCCGGATCGGCCGGGGCGTGGACGTCACCACGTACCTGGGGGAGTACACCCGGGTGCGGCTGGCCCGGGTGCTGGACGGGGTGACCGAGCTGCGCCGGCTGGCGCCGGGGGTGGACGTGGACACGTACCACCCGTCCGTGGACGGGGAGCCGGTCCGGATCCGGCTGGGCCTGGCCGACCGGCCGGTGGTGGTCTGCGTCTCCCGGCTGGTGCCGCGCAAGGGCCAGGACATGCTGATCCGGGCGATGCCGGAGATCCGCCGGCGGGTGCCCGACGCCGCGCTGCTGATCGTCGGCGGGGGTCCCTACCGGGCCGCGCTGGAGAAGCTGGCCCGGCACGCCGGCGTGGAGCGGGACGTGGTCTTCACCGGCTCGGTGCCGTCGGCGGAGCTGCCGGCGCACTACGCGGCCGGCGACGTGTACGCGATGCCGTGCCGCACCCGCAACCGGGGCCTGGACGTCGAGGGCCTGGGGATCGTCTACCTGGAGGCCAGCGCGACCGGCCTGCCGGTGGTGGCCGGCGACTCCGGCGGCGCGCCGGACGCGGTCCGCGAGGGGGAGACCGGCTACGTGGTCCGGGGTCGGGACGTCGCCCAGCTCGCCGACCGGGTGGCGACGCTGCTCGCCGACCGGGACCTGGCCCGCCAGCTCGGCGCGGCCGGTCGGGCCTGGGTGGAGCGGGAGTGGCGCTGGGAGACCCAGGCGCAACGGATGGCGGCCCTGCTCGCCGGCTGACCCGGCGGCCACCCACGCCGCCTGCTCCTCGGCCGGATCCGGCGTACCGGAATCAGGCCCACTGGGCGAGGAAGCGGTCGGCGGGGGCGGGGCGGCCGAAGTGCCAGCCCTGGCCGGCGTCGCAGCCGATCGCCCGCAGCCGGTCGGCCTGCTCGGCGGTCTCCACGCCCTCGGCGGTGACGGTCAGGTCCAGGGCGTGCGCCAGGGACACCAGCGAGGCGAGGATCCGCTCGTCGGTACGGCTGCCCGGGTCGGCGGCCGGGGCGCGCAGGCCGGCCACGAACTCGCCGGCCACCTTCAGCTCGGTCACCGGCAGGTCCCGCAGGTAGGCGAGGTTGCAGTAGCCGGTGCCGAAGTCGTCGATGGCGATCCGCACCCCCTGGTCGGCCAGCACCCGCAGGGCCCGAACCGGCTCCTCGGCGGTGCTCATCATGGTGCTCTCGGTGATCTCCAGCTGAAGCCGATCCGGGGGCAGCCCGGTCTGCCGGAGCACGCCCCGCACCTCCTGCACCAGGCCCGGGCGGTGCACCTGGCGGACGGCGAGGTTGACGCTGACGAACGGCGGGTCGTCGTGCCCCGCCGACCAGCCCTCCGCCTCCCGGCAGGCCTCGGCCAGCACCCAACCGCCGAGCCGGACGATCAACCCGGTCTCCTCGGCCAGCCCGATGAAGCTGTCCGGCCGGAGCACGCCCAGCTCGGGGTGGCGCCAGCGGACCAGTGCCTCCATGCCGAGCACCCGCCCGTTCCGCAGCGAGGTCAGGGGCTGGTAGTCCAGATAGAACTCGCCCCGGTCGAGGGCGGTGGGGATGGCCGCCGAGAGGGCGTACCGGGCCAGCTCGCGGCGGTTGCGGTCGGCGTCGAACAGGGCCCAGCGGGCGCCCCCGGCCGCCTTGGCCCAGTGCAGCGTGCTGTCGGCGGCCCGCATCAGCTCACCCGGCGAGGTGCCGGCCACCTGCCGTTCGACGATGCCGATGCTCGCCGACACGGTCAGCTCGTGGCCGTCCACCAGGGCCGGTTCGCTCACCACCGCGAGGGCCGCCTCGGCGACCTTGACGGCGTCGTCGGTGCAGGCGGTCCGCTCGACCAGGATCACGAACTCGTCCCCGCCGAGCCGGGCGACCAGGTGCTCGCCGA
>NZ_JAEVHJ010000477.1:0-3632 GCF_016802855.1 Micromonospora sp. ATA51
CAGGCGCCCGGACCCGCCCCGCCCGGCTGGTACCCGTCGGCCTGGCCGCAGCAGGCGGGCGCCGGACCGCACCCGCCCGGCCCGCCGCAGCAGCCGCCCGGGGCGTACCCGGACCCGGTCTGGACGCCGGAGACCGGCGCCACCCCGACCGCCGAGGACTTCGCCCGGCGGCGGCAGGCCCGGCCGGTGGACCCGGTGGCCACCATGGGCGTGCGGGCCGTGGTCAACCGGACGGGGCTGGTCCGGCTCGCGCCCGGGCGGCACGAGCAGGAACTCAAGCGCGACATCGAGATGGTCCGCCGCAACTTCGGCGGGCTGCGCCAGGTGACGGTGGTCAACCCGAAGGGCGGCGCCGGGAAGACGGTGGCGATCCTGCTGCTCGCCATGACGTTCGGGCAGAAGCGCGGCGGCTACGTGCTGGCCTGGGACAACAACGAGACCCAGGGCACCCTGGGCATGCGGGCCCAGCAGGACTTCCACTCCCGTACGGTCCGGGACATGCTGCGCGACCTGGGCCAGTTCCAGGGCGCGCACGGCCGGGTCGGCGACCTGTCGCAGTACGTCCGCTCGCAGGGCGAGGGGATGTTCGACGTGCTCGCCTCGGACGAGTCGGCCACCGGCGGGGAGATGCTCACCGCGGCCGCGTTCGCCGAGATCCGCGAGGTGGTCAGCCGCTTCTACAAGCTGATCTTCGTGGACACCGGGAACAACGTCCGGGCGCAGAACTGGCAGGCCGCGATGGACGCCACCGACCAGTTGGTGGTCACCATGTCGGCCCGGAACGACTCGGCGGAGACCGCCGCCCGGATGCTCGACCACCTGGAGCAGAGCGGCCGGCAGCGGCTGGTCCGGCAGGCGGTGACGGTGGTGTCGATGCCGCCGTCCCGCAAGGAGATCGACCTGCCGGCGATCCAGGAGCACTTCGCCGCCCGGACCCGGGCGGTGCTGCTCGCGCCGTACGAGCGACTGATCGACACCGGAGAGCCGATCCGGTACGGGCAGCTCTCCTCGGCCACCCGGGACGCCTGGCTGAAGATCGCCGCTGCGGTCGCCGAAGGGCTCTGAACGGGCACGACGGCCGGTCCGACGTCTGGACCGGCGTCGGCGCGGGTCAGTTGCTGGCGAGGGCGTCCCCGGCGGCCGGGTCGCAGTCGCGGAGGAACTGGGCGCAGCGGGCCGCCTCGTCGGCCTCGCCGATCTCGCCGGCGGCCCGGGAGAGCAGGTAGAGGCAGCGCAGGAAGCCCCGGTTCGGCTTGTGCGACCAGGGCACCGGCCCGTGCCCCTTCCAACCGCTGCGGCGCAGCTGGTCCAGGCCCCGGTGGTAGCCGGTGCGGGCGTACGCGTACGCGGGAACGACCTGGCCTGCGGCGAACGCGCGGGTGGCGAGCGCCGCCCAGGCGGCGCTGTAGGTCGGGAAGCGGGCCGCCACCGCGGCGTACGCCTCGTCGGTGTCCTTCTCGACGGCGTCAGCCAGGGCGGCGTCGGCCTCCTCGTGCGCGGGCAGGAGGGTGGCCGGTGGCTCAGGCAACAGGTTCTGCATCGCCCCATTCAACCCGCTTCGCCCAGGGCCGCGCGAGGGGGTCGGGCGACCCGGTCGGCTGAACGGATGAGGGTTTCGTCACGCCTGCGGCCCGCCGCGCACGTACCCGCGGCCCATGCCACGCGGCGGTGATTTCCACTACAACTATGGGTCCGGAGCCTCCCCAGGACCCGGTTACGCAGGAGCCCGGTGGCCAGACCCGCCGGGCTCCTGTCCGTCCTGCCGGAGTTTGCCGGGCTTGCCCGGTGCGGGCAGGATGGCCTGGTGCCGACCCCACCTCCCGCGGACGTCATCGAGCCGCACGACACCCACGAGATCGAGACCCGCGCAGAGTTCGACCGGCACCTGGCCACCGGCAGCCTCGCCGGATTCACCGTGCAGGGGCTCCGCCTCGACGTAGATCCCGTTCCCGACCTGACCCGGACCGACGTGGCCGACACGCTCTTCGTGGGCTGTCGGTTCGCCAACCGCGAGATCGGCGCCGACCTGGTCCGGCGCGGGGCGAACGTGGTTCCCCCTTTCTCGAAGCTGCCCTACCCGACCCAGCCGGCCCGCCTCTACACTGCGGAGGACCTGGCCGCGGGCTTCGCGGAGGCGGGGTTCGCCGGGATGTACGACACCCGGGTGTACGAGCACTTCCGCGCCCACGGCGGGGCCCTGCCGGACGTCCGGGAGGCGCTCGGCCAGCGGCTGCACGACCACGGGGTGGACAACGCCCTGGCCGACGCCACCCGGGCGTGGTTGGCCGCGCACGGGCCGCAGTCCGTGGTGGGGGTGATGGGCGGGCACGCGGTGCCGCGCGGCAGCGCCGCGTACCGGATGGCGGCGGTGCTGGGCTGGGAGCTGGCGCGGGCCGACCGGCTGGTGGTGACCGGCGGCGGTCCAGGCGTGATGGAGGCGGCCAACCTGGGCGCGTTCCTCGCGGCCTGGCCGGCGGAGGAATTGACCGCCGCGATCGACCTGCTCGCCACCGCCCCCGACTTCACCGACCACGACCGCTACACGGCCGCCGCCCTGGCGGTACGCGAGCGGTACGCGCCCGGGCCGACGCTGCCGGCGCAGCGCCCCGCGGCGGCCGGCACCGAGTGGGCCCGCTCGGGCGGGCTGGCCATCCCCACCTGGCTGTACGGGCACGAGCCGGCGAACCTGTTCGCCGGACGGATCGCCAAGTACTTCTCCAACGCGATCCGGGAGGACACCATCCTGCGGCTGGCCCGGGGCGGGATCGTCTTCGCGCCCGGCCGGGCCGGGACGGTGCAGGAGGTGTTCCAGGCGGCCACCAAGACGTACTACGGCACCGACGGGGCGAGCGGCGCGTACGTCTTCCTCGACCGCGCGTACTGGACGACGGAGCTGCCGGTGGAGTCGTTGCTGCGGCCGCTGCTGGCCGCCTCGCACTTCGGTGACCTGTCGGCCACGGTGCACCTGACCGACGACGTCCGCGAGGCGGTCCGGGTGCTGACCGCGACGGCCTGACCCGGAAGGGCCGGCCCCCCGTGCGGGAGCCGGCCTTCCGGGTTGCGTGCTGGTTACTTCATCTTGGTGCCGGTGGAGCGCAGGTGCTCGCAGGCCTCCACGACGCGGGCGGCCATGCCCGCCTCGGCGGCCTTGCCCCAGACCCGCGGGTCGTACAGCTTCTTGTTGCCGACCTCGCCGTCCACCTTGAGCACGCCGTCGTAGTTGCGGAACATGTGGTCCGCGACCGGCCGGGTGAAGGTGTACTGGGTGTCGGTGTCGATGTTCATCTTCACCACGCCGTAGTCCAGCGCCTCGCGGATCTCCGACAGCAGCGAGCCGGAACCGCCGTGGAAGACCAGGCTGAGCGGCTTCTCCTTGCCGTACTTGGCGCCGACCGCCATCTGGATGTGGTCGAGCACCTCCGGGCGGAGCTTGACGTTGCCCGGCTTGTAGACACCGTGCACGTTGCCGAAGGTCAGCGCCGCCATGTAGCGGCCCTTCTCGCCGAGGCCGAGCGCCTCGACCATGGCCAGGCCGTCCTCGACGGTGGTGTAGAGCTTCTCGTTGATGGCGTTCTCGACGCCGTCCTCCTCGCCGCCGACCACGCCGACCTCGATCTCGAGGACGACCGCGG
>NZ_JAEVHJ010000478.1:0-3627 GCF_016802855.1 Micromonospora sp. ATA51
ATCGGCGAGGAAGCGGCGGACCAGGGCGGCGGCCTCGGCCAGGGCCGGCCGCGGGCGCCGAGCCGGGTCGGCCGGCCACTCGGCGCGCAGCACCACCTCCGTCGGTCGGGTTGACCGCGTCGCCGGGAGTTCCGGGGCCCACTCGTCGACCAGGTGCCCGGCCCCGCCGTCCAGGCAGGCGTCGTGCACCTCGCGGAGGAGGACCGAGGGCCCGCGGAACCGCTTCGTCCCCTCCCCCCACCAGTACCCGGAGCAGAGCAGCAGCCGCCGGGGCCGGGTCACCGCCACGTACGCCAGCCGGCGCTCCTCCCGCTCGTCGTGCGCCCGCCAGGCGTCGGTGAAGTCCTCCACCGCCCGGGCCACCCCGCGCTGGTCCTCGGCGGCGGCGAGCTTCAGCTCGGGCAGCCCGTCGGCGTCGCCGCGGAGCGGGAACGGCAGCACACCCAGGCCGCCCAGCCAGTGGTCGGAGTTGCGGACCGGCCCCGGCCAGACGCCCCGGGTCAGCCCGGCGACCGCGACCACGTCCCACTCGAGGCCCTTGGCGGCGTGCGCGGTGAGGATCTGCACCGCACCCTCCACCACCTCGACCTCGCCGGGGGCGAGCCCGCGCTCCTCGTCCTCGGCGGCGGCGAGGAAGGACAGGAAGCCGGCCAGGGTCGCGCCCGGCGTCTCCCCGCTGAACCGGGCGGCGACGTCACCGAGGGCGTCGAGGTGGCCGCGGGCCAGGCCGGCGTCGCCGGCGCCGTCCCGGCCGGCCCGGACCGCCACCTCCACGTCCAGGCCGATGGTCCGCTCGATGTCCGCGATCAGCTCCGGCAGGGTCTGGTCGAGCCGGTACCGCAGCAGGGCCAGTTCCATCCCGTACGCGCGCAGCCGCGCGTACCCCTCCGCCGAGTACGCCTGCGCCGGCCCCAGGTCGGCCAGCGCCTCGACCAGCGTGGCCTCATCCAGCACGTCCACGGCGATCTCCGGCCCGTCGTCACCGGTCAACTGGCGGCGGGACCGGGCGATCGACCGGGCCCGCCGGTGCAGGGCCACCAGGTCGCGCGGCCCGATCCGCCAGCGCGCCCCGGTGAGCAGCCGCAGCAGCGCCGCCCCGTCGGTCGGGTCGGCGAGCACCCGCAGCGTGCAGACCACGTCCCGGACCTCGGGGGTGTCCAGCAGACCGCCCAGGCCGACCACCTCGACCGGCAGCCCGCGGGCGCGCAGCGCGGACTCGATGGCCGGGATCTGGCTGCGCAGCCGGACCAGCACGGCGGTGGTGGGGCGTTGCGGCACCGGAATGTGCTCGGGCAGCGCCCCGGGCATCCGGGCCGCCCCCCGCCAGGCGCCGAGGACGCCGTCGGCGATCCACTCGGCCTCGTCGGCGTACGTCTGGAGCAGCGCGCAGTGCACGGTGCCGGCGGCGTGGCCGCGCGGGCTGCGGTGCGGGATGGGCTCCTTCACGCTGAGCGCGGCCCGCAGCTCCGGCACCTGCGCCCCGGCGGCCCGCAGCGGGGTGGCCAGCGCGTTCGCCACGCCGAGGATCTCCGGGCGGTTGCGCCAGCTCGTGGTCAGGCTCAGCACGTCGGCCGGGGCGCCGTCGGCGCGGGCGAAGTCGCCGGGGAAGCGGTCCAGGGTGCCGGCGCTGGCCCCCCGCCAGCCGTAGATGGACTGGCAGGGATCGCCGACCGCGGTGACCGGGTGGCCCCCGCCGAAGAGCGCGTTGAGCAGCACCACCTGGGCGTGGCTGGTGTCCTGGTACTCGTCGAGCAGCACCACCCGGAAGCGGTCCCGCTCGATCACCCCGACGCCGGCGTGGTCCCGGGCCACCCGGGCGGCCCGGGCGAGCTGGTCGGCGAAGTCCATCGCCTCGAAGTCGTCCTTGCGGCGGGCGTACGCCCGGACCAGCGGGAGCAGCTTCAGCCGGGTCTGCTGGAGTCGCAGCGCCTTCCGCACGTCGGCGTAGACCCGGCCGGGGCGGGCCTGCACGTCCGCGAAGAACCGGCCGTCCAGGCGGCGAGGGTGTCCGGGTCGACCAGGTGCTCGTCCAGCTCCCCGGCCAGCGCCAGGACCGCGTCGGTGATCGTGCTGGGCATCCGCTCCACCTCGGACATGTCGCCGTCGTAGTTGCGCACCAGCAGGTCGACGAGCTGCCAGCGGGACGCCTCGGTGAGCAGCCGGGTGGTGGGCTCGTACCCGGCGCGCAGCCCGTGCTCGGTGACGATCCGGCCGGCGTACGAGTGGTAGGTGGAGACGGTCGGCTCGCCCGCGAGGGGGTCCTCGTGCGGGTCCCGGCCCTGCCGGCCGACGCGCCGGATGAGCTGGTCGAGCCGGGTACGCACCCGGTGCGCCAGCTCGCCGGCGGCCTTGCGGGTGAAGGTGAGGCCGAGGATCTGCTCCGGCCGGACGTACGAGTTGGCGACCAGCCAGACCACCCGGGCGGCCATCGTCTCGGTCTTGCCGGAGCCGGCGCCCGCGACCACCAGCAGCGGCTCCACCGGCGCGGCGATGATCGCCGCCTGCTCCCGGGTGGGCGCGGGCAGGCGGAGCAGCTTCGCCAGCTCCACCGGGGTGTACCGGGGGCCGGAGTCGGCGGTCCGCGGCGCCGGGGTCGCGGTGCTGAAGAGCGCGGGCTGGGTCACGTCTCCGCCTCGGTTCGCGACTGCCGGCCTCGTGGCCTACTCCTGGCGCTCACGGATTCTCCGGGGGACGGACGGTCGGCGGCTCGACGACCTGGCGGCCCTGCCCGGACACCGGGCAGCTCGTGCGCACCGGGCAGACCCGGCACTTCGAGTTGGCGACCGCGGCGAAGGTGGCGGCCGCCATCGTATCGGCGGTACGCCGGACCAGCGCGGTCGCCCAGCCGGCCTCCGGGCCCTCCCCGGCCGCGGCCTGGGCCTGCTCCTTGGCCTCCTTCGCCCCGGTGCCGAGCTGCACCAGCGCCGCCCCACCCGACTCCTCGCCGAACTCGGCGAACGCCCCCGCCTCCACCGCCGCCTGGTACGCCCCGAGCTGCGGGTGCTCGGCGACCTCCCGCTCGGTGACCGCGGTGGACTTGCCGGTCTTCAGGTCGATCACCACGAGCCGGCCGTCGGCGTCGACCTCCAGCCGGTCCACCCGGCCGGTCAGCTCGACGGGCCGCTGCGGGTCGTCGAGGCGGACGGCGAACTCGTGTTCGATGGCGAGCAGCCGGCGCGGGTTGCCGGCCAGCCAGCGGAGCAGCTTGTCCACCATGGCCTCGGCACGGGCCCGTTCCGGCCCGACCATCCAGCGGGCGGCCAGCTCGATCGCGTCGAACCGGGCGGCCACGTACTCCAGCAGAGCGGTGCGGTCGGCGCTGGCGTCCTCGGCGAGCATCGCCGCGGCGTGCACCAGGTTGCCCACCCCCTGCGCGGCGCTGGCCGGGCCGCTGCCGCCGTGCCGTTCCAGCAGCCAGCGCAGGCTGCACCGCAGCGCGCTCTCCATGGCCGACGGGGTGACCCGGACCGGCTCGCCGTCGTCGACCAGCGGCCGGTCGTCGGAGAGGCCACGCAGCCCCCACCAGTCGTCGGGGTGCCCGCCGGTGACCCCGGCGGCGGCCCAGCCGGGCCAGCTCGGCCGCCGCGGCGCGCCGCCGGGCGGCGGTGCCGCCGGGTCGTGACCGCG
>NZ_JAEVHJ010000479.1:0-3623 GCF_016802855.1 Micromonospora sp. ATA51
GTGGCCGGGGCCGGGAGGGAGACCTCCGGCTGCAATGAACATCGTCAATTTGTGTCATAGGGTCCACCCGGTCCAGGTCGGGCAGCACGCCGGGCGGCCGGCGCAGCCAGTCGGCGTACGTGGTGACCCGGGCGAGGGCCCGCACCGCCTCCTCCACGCTCGGGTACGCCGGCACCCCGGCGGGCACCCGGCCGGCCAGGAACGTCGCCACCACCGGCTTGCCGGCGGCCAGGGCGTCGGGCAGGGCGGCGGTGAAGTCGGCGTCCGGGTCGGCGAGCTGGCCGGACAGCGGCGGGGCGAACACGGCGACCACCGCGTCCACGCCATCGTCGGCGGCGGAGGCGGCGAGCGCGGCGGCGTACTCGGCGGCGGCGGCCCGGGGGCCCACGTCGCGGGGGTAGCCGTCGGCGATCACGAGGCCCTGTGCGGCGCAGGCGGTGGCGGCCAGCCCGGTCAGCGCCGACGAGTTGCCCACCACGGCGATCCGGCGGCCGGCCGGCAGCGGCTGGTGGGCCAGGAGCACGCCCACGTCGAGCAGCTCGGCGACGGTGTCCACCCGGATCACCCCGGACTGGGCGAACAGCGCGCTGACCGCGGCGGCGTCCAGCGCCGGCGCGTCGCCGACACCGGGCGGGCGGGCCAGCGAGGCGAGCGCCACCACCGGCTTGCTCCGCCCGATCCGGCGGGCCAGCCGGGCGAACTTGCGCGGATTGCCGAAGGTCTCCAGGTAGAGCGTGATGACGTCGGTGTGCGGGTCGTCCTGCCAGTACTGGAGCAGGTCGTTGCCGGAGACGTCCGCCCGGTTGCCGGCCGAGACGAAACTGGACAGGCCCAGCCCGCGCCGGGACGCCTCCGCGAGCAGCGCCACCCCGAACGCGCCGGACTGGCTGAAGATCCCCACCCGCCCGGGGGCGGGCAGCACCGGGGCGAGGGTGGCGTTGAGGCGTACCGCGCCGTCGGTGTTGGCGACGCCGAGACAGTTCGGGCCGACCACCCGCATGCCGGCCAGGTGCGCGGCGCGGACCAGGGCCCGCTGGGCGGCCGCCCCCTCCGGCCCGGCCTCGGCGAACCCGGCGGAGATGACGACCAGGCCGTGCGTGCCGGCCTTCGCGGCGTCGGCGACCACCTCGGTCACCGCCTCCGGGGCCACCGCGACGACCGCCAGGTCGATGTCGAGCCCGGCGTCGGCCGCCGACAGGTACGCGGGCAGCCCGGCCACCGTCGACGCGGTCGGGTGCACCGGCACGATCGCCCCGGTGAACCCGCCGTCGCGCAGGTGCCCGAGCACCGCCGCGCCGACGCCCTGCCCGGTGGCGCTGGCGCCGTAGACGGCGATGCCGCGCGGGGCGAGCAGCCGGGCGATCGAGCGGGCCTCGGTGCGGTGCTCCCGGCCGCGCTGCACCTCCAGGGTCGCCTCGGTGGGCGCGATCGGGAAGTTCAGGTGCACCACGCCGTCGGCGAACTGGCGCTGGACCTGGTACCCGAAGTCGGAGAAGACCCGCAGCATCGCCCCGTTGGCCGGCAACACCTCGGCGACGAAGTGCCCGATGCCGAAGCGGCGGGCCGCGTCGGCCAGGTGCTCCAGCAGCACCGAGCCGATGCCTCGGCCCTGGTAGGCGTCCTCCACCACGAAGGCCACCTCGGCCTCCGGGGAGCCGGGGCCGAGCCGCTCGTACCGGCCGACCGCCACGATCCGGCCGCCGGCCAGCACCACGAACGCCTCCCGGTCGCGGTGGTCGACATTGACGAAACGCTGCAGGTCCCGCTCCGGGATGCGCGGGTACGGCGAGAAGTAGCGCAGGTAGCGGGTGCGCTCGGAGAAGCGCGCATGCATCGCCACGATCGCCGGGGCGTCGTCCGGGCGGATCTGTCGCAGCTGGACGGTCGTACCGTCGCTGAGCAGCACGTCCACCGGTTGTTCGACAGTGGTCACCGGTCGGTCCTCCCCACCGCCGGCTCAGTCCCGGGGATCGTGCGGGTCGAGCCCGAGCAGCGGGAAGGCCGACCGGCGGGTGGCCGCGATCGCCCGGCCCACCGCGTCCGGCTCACCGTTCGGCTGCCACGGCTCGTAGGACAGGTCGGCGTCGTCGGTCATCCGCAGCGGCACCTCCCGGCCGGCCGCCCGCGCGGCGGCCAGCTCACGCCAGGCCGGCGGGGTGAGCCGGGCCGGTTCGATCGGCTCGCCGCCGGCGATCGCGAGCAGGTGGGTCCACGCCCGGGGCACCACCTCGACCAGCGCGTACCCGCCGCCGCCGAAGGCCACCCAGCGGCCGTCGCAGAGCTCGTCGGCGAGCGCCCGCAGCGCCAGGTAGGTGGCCCGCTGTCCGTCCACCGACAGGTGCAGGTCGGCGAGCGGGTCGAGTCGGTGCCCGTCCGCCCCGCACTGGGTGACCAGCAGCTGGGGCCGGAACGCGCGCAACGCCGCCGGCACGATCGCGTGGAAGGCCTGCTGCCAGCCGGCGTCGCCGGTGCCCGGGGGAAGCGGCACGTTCACCGCGCTGCCCTCCGCGCCCGGCCCGCCGGTCTCGTCGGGGAAACCGGTGCCGGGAAAGAGGGCGAGCGGGGTCTCGTGCAGGCTGACCGTGAGCACCCGCGGGTCGCGGTAGAAGATCTCCTGCACGCCGTCGCCGTGGTGCACGTCCACGTCCACGTACGCGATCCGCTCCGCGCCGAGGTCGAGCAGGCGGGCGATGGCCACCGCCGGGTCGTTGTAGACGCAGAAGCCGGCGGCCCGGGCGGGCATCGCGTGGTGCAGACCGCCGGCGACGTTGACCGCCCGGCGGGCGTCGCCGCGCCACACCGCCTCCGCCGCGGCCACGCTGGCCCCGGCGATCAGCGCGCTCGACTCGTGCATGCCGTCGAAGACCGGGTTGTCCGAGGTGCCCAGGCCGAAGCCGGCGAAGAACGGGTCGCGCGGCGCGGCCCGGACCGCGTCCAGGTAGCGGGGGTCGTGCACCCGGGTCAGCAGCGCGTCGTCGGCTGGTTCCGGCTTGACCAGGCGGACCCCGGGCCGGTCCAGCACGCCGAGTTCGCGGGCGAGCGCGATGGTCAGCTCGACCCGGACCGGGTCGAGGGGATGGTCACCCATGTCGTAGGCGAGGAGGGCCTCGTCCCACACCACCACCGTGTCGTCGGCCATGGGGTCATCGTCGCATGAGGCCCGCAGCACGCCCACCGCACGCGCTGCTCACCAGGGGTGTGGCTCCCCGGTGGCGACCGGACGGGCCGGGTCGGCGACCCAGTTGCTCCACGAGCCGACGTAGAGTGCGGCGTCCGGCCGGCCGGCGAGGTGCAGCGCGAGGACGGCCTGGGCGGCGGTCACCCCGGATCCGCAGTACGCCCCGACGGGCTCGGCGTCGGTCACGCCCGCCGCGGCGAACCGCTCGCGCAGCGCCTCGACGGTCGGGAATCGGCCGGCACCGACGTACTCGGGGGCGGGGAGGTTCACCGCCCCCGGCACGTGCCCGGCGACCGGGTCGATCGGCTCGGTCTCGCCCCGGTAGCGCGGCGCGGCGCGCACGTCGCTGGCCCACCGATTGCGATCAAGTCCTCTTTGAGAAAGCGCCGCTCAACCGCTTCGTCGTTCCACGCTCGCACTCGCCAGTTCTGCGCCTGGTCATTCG
>NZ_JAEVHJ010000480.1:0-3575 GCF_016802855.1 Micromonospora sp. ATA51
GCGGGCCGTGAAGCGTCTAGACCGGTTCATCCGGTCAACGTCGCCCGGCAACGGACGACTGCCAATCATGAGTCACGTTTGCTCACTGAAAGGTAACGGCAGCGCCAGCGCCAACCCGGTCAGCTGCAGCGGGGCGTCCAGAGATTCGCGCATCAGGATCGGCAACTGGGACAGCAGCATGATGCGTCCACTGGAGAACAGCACCATGACGACCGCGAGGATCAGCAGTAGCCGCCGACCACCGGCCGTCCGCGTCCGGACATCGCCCGCGTCGTCGACGTTCTCAACCGTGGCCGGGCGCCCTGTCGCGGCCGCGACCGTGTCGCCCCTTCCCAGCAGGTACCACGACAGCGCCAGACAGCCGAGGCAGGCGACCGCCACGACCCGGAAGAGCGGACGCGCCCCGAGATAGGCCAGACCGAGACCTCCGATGCCGAATCCGGTGAACGAACCGATCGACAGCACGATGCGCATCGTGGCGATCACCGCCGTGGAAGTGGCGGTGTCGTCCCGGCTCTCCACGAGGTCCCGGCTGTGGGCCATCAGCTGCGTGTTGGGGACGCCGACCGCGCAGAAGAAGACGATCCCGACGGCGAGCATCGCCGGGTACGACCGCACGCTCGCCAGGACCGCGTAGCCGGCGGCCAGCCACGCGAAACCGGCCGGAACGATCACGCGCCGGACGCGGCCCCGGTCGGAGAAGTGGCCCGTCGTGAGCAGCACGGCCATGCCGGCCAGCGCGATGACGACGAAGTTGACCGTGACTTCGGTGTTCGAGGCGCCCAACTCGTCCCGCGCGAACAACGACAGCGCACCGAGTGCCGTGAACGACGCCGTCGAGCTGGCCAGCATCAGCGCCATCAGCGGCCGGTACGGCGCTACACCACGCCACGCAACCCCCAGCCGACGTTCACCGGGGGCGTCCGGTCGAGCGTCCGTCCGCGCCACCACCAACACCTCCCCTCGGTGTGTGCCGGCGGCCAGAGCTTGGCCGACGGCATGTAGATGGTCATCCGACGGCCAGCCCGACATGGTCGGCAAGGAAACCCAGCGCGAACGGAGCAGCGAGGACGAGTATCCCGCCGAGCAACTGGGTGAGCGCGTTGGCCGCCGGGGTGAGTGGCCAGGCGGGCTCACCGGTCACGCGAAATCCGCAGGTTCTGCGGTCGGTATGGCGGCGAACTGGCGATCAGCGCTCGTGACGAGGGCGTGCGACTCAGCGATGCGCGGCACAGGGACCTGGCGGCTTTGACAACGCCTGATCGCCTATTGACGCGGAACGACGGACAGTCGGAGACCGTCTTGTGTCTCCTCCACTCGTACCCGTTCCCCCTGGACGTGATCGGGCAGCAACGCGTCGTACAGTTCGGCGTTGCTGATCTCCACAGTGCCGCCGGCGCGGTTGATGAGGACGTTGAGGACGGCGCGTAGGTTGACGTCACTGAGGTACTGCATGTCATTCATCTCCGTGCTGTTCATTTGTGGGGGTGGGTGCCGCTCTGCTTGCCCCGCCGGGTGGGATGCCGAACCTCCGGCCCGCCGTACCTCGTCGGCCGCTCGACTTTCAGCTGGACCGGCCCTGGACCATCGCCTCGACGAGCGGGGCGAGGGGTACGGTGGCGAAGCCGACCCGGGCGTCGCTGGCGCCGTACGGCAGCCAGAGCAGGTCGCCGTGGAGCAGCGCTCCGCAGGAGTAGACGACGTTGGGTACGTAACCCTCGCGCTCGGTGTCGTCGGGGGCCAGTAGCGCCCCGGGCAGCTCGGCGATCACCCGCTCCGGTCGGTGCAGGTCGAGCAGCAGGGCTCCGATGGCGTAGCGGCGCATCGGGCCGACGCCGTGGGTGAGCACGAGCCAGCCCGCGTCGGTCTCGATGGGCGACCCGCAGTTGCCGACCTGGATCAACTCCCAGCTGCGGCGCGGTCCGTGCAGCGGCACCGGGGCCCGCCAGGTGTTGTCGTCGGCCAGGGCGGTCAGGCCGATGGTTTCACCGTCGGAGCGGCAGAGTGCGAGGTGCCGGCCGCCCACGGCCCGGGGGAAGAGCGCGATGCCCTTGTTCCGGGTGCCCGGTCCGCGCATCGGGTCGATCCGGAAGTGACGCAGATCGTCGCTGGTCAGCGCGCGGGGGGCGATCCGTTGACCGTCGTAGGCCGTGTACGTCGCCCGGTAGGTCGGGGTGCCGGCGTCGTCGACGTACCTGACGAACCGGGCGTCCTCCATGCCGTTGCTCTCCGCCGCCGTGGCCGGCCAGAGCACCCGCTCATGCAGGAGGGTGTCGGCCGGGAATTCGACGGCATAGCTGGCCGCAGAGGTCCGGCGCAGCTGCTCCAGCGTGTCCGGCGTGGTGTGGCGGTAGAGCAGATCGGGCGGCAGGTCGCCGAGCGCCCGTTCGAATTCGGCCTCGTCGTAGTGTTCCGGCAGGGTGGCCAGCACGGTGGCGGAGACCTCGTTGTCCCAGCCCTCCTCGCGCAGCCCGGCGGCGAGCAGGTCCCGTCGGTGCTGGACGTGACCGGGGCGGCCGGTCACCAGCGGCCCCGGCCGCCCCTGCACGGCGAGGTGGCTCCCGGGCCCCAGCACCGCGCTGGCGAACCCGATGGAGGAGAG
This sequence comes from Micromonospora sp. ATA51, assembly GCF_016802855.1. Lineage (NCBI taxonomy): Bacteria > Bacillati > Actinomycetota > Actinomycetes > Micromonosporales > Micromonosporaceae > Micromonospora > Micromonospora sp. ATA51. The sequence goes on from NZ_JAEVHJ010000480.1 coordinate 2,603, forward strand.
GTGACCCTCACCGATCTGGCGCAGGCTGACCGCCACCCGTAGCTGCCCGGGTCGCAGCGCGGACTGGTCGGGGTGGGCCACCATGGACGGATTGCACAGCGCCGCGGCCTCGACGGCGAACTCGTGACTGAAGTAGGCACCTACCAGCAGCCGGGCGGTGGGGGAGAGCTGCCGGGTGCGGGTGACTCGGTGCCGGACGAGCTCGTAGTGGTGCTGGAAGGTGCCTTCCAGGTCGCGGTGCCGGTCGCCGAAGTCGTGCAGGGTCCGTCGGAGCAGCAGCTCCGTCTCGTCCGGGTCGAGGTCCGCGATCCGGTCGACGAGGTCGTGCGCGCGGGTGTGCGCCACCGCGGCGTCCTCACCCGGGACGAAGAGCTTGATGATGACCCGGCGGGGGTCGGGGGCGAGGGTGAGCCGCTGGCGGGTGGCCGGGGTTCCGGTCACGACCACCGCGGGCGTGCTGCAGGGTGGAGATCAGCGCCAGGGTCGACTCCGCGCCCTGGTTGAAGTTGGGGCCGTGCGGGGTCAGCCCGTCGTAGCCGCCGCCGGTCGCCGGGTCCCACATGGCCATGCCTAGGTCGTTGTCCCCGAGGAACCACCCGACGGCCCGCCCGAGGCCGATCTCCCAGGCCGGGTCACCGGTCACCGCGGCGGCGGTGGCGCAGGCGTCGGCGAGGGCGGCGACCTCGATGGGCTGCTGGTCGTGGCGCAGCCGAGGGCTGTCGCGTTCCCAGCCTTCAGCGGGTACGACCGAGAGCCGTCCGTCGCGGAGCTGGACCTCGCACAGCCAGGTCAGCATCCGCAGCCCGGCAGCGAGCAGCGGCGCGTCCCCGCTCAGTTGGCCGGCGGCGATGACGACCTCCGCGAGGGCCGCGCTGGCGTAGCTGAGCCGCTGCCGCGGCCACGGCCAACGCGGATCGGGGTCGGCGGGGCCGACGCGCGGGCGGCGTCGGCCAGCAGCGCCGCCGCGGCGGCG
>NZ_JAEVHJ010000481.1:0-3569 GCF_016802855.1 Micromonospora sp. ATA51
GGCGGGGGAATCGGAGGCGACCTCCCGCAACCCGCACGGAAAGACGCTACGAAGCTGATGTCGCAGATGATTCAACGGAGCCGCGGGCCGCCGCAGCAGCGGGCCGCCGCAGCAGCGCCGCCGATTCATTTGCGACATCAGCTTCATAGGCAGTGCGAAGGGCACCGACCGGCGGGGAGCCCGGCGTGCCCGCAGCCGAGGGCTGCCGGGACAGCACCAGTCCGGCGACGGGCGTCAGTCGTCGACCAGGCGGCCGTCGCGCAGGGTCAGGGTACGGTCGGCCAGCTCGATCAGCGCCGGGTCGTGGGTGGCCACCAGCGCGGTCATGCCGCGGGCGTGCACCACGGCGCGGAGCAGGTCCATGATGGACCGGCCGGTCTCCGAGTCCAGCTGACCGGTGGGCTCGTCGGCGATCAACAGGTCCGGCTCGTTCGCCAGCGCGCGGGCCACCGCCACCCGCTGCTGCTGCCCGCCCGACAGCTCGTACGGGCGCTGCGCGGCGTGCCCGCCGAGGCCGACCAGCTCCAGCAGCACCGCGACCCGCTGCTCCCGCTCGGCCGCCGGCACCCGGGCCAGCCGCAGCGGCACCCCGACGTTCTCCGCCGCGGACAGGATCGGCACCAGCCCGAAGGTCTGGAACACGAAGCCGACCGTCCCCCGGCGCAGCCGCAGCAGTTCCCGCTCACCGGCGGCCGTCACGTCGTGCCCGGCCACCCGCACCCGCCCGGAGTCCGGCCGGTCCAGCCCGCCGACCAGGTTGAGCAGGGTGGTCTTGCCGGCGCCGGAGCGGCCCCGCACCGCCACCAGCTCGCCCCGCCCGGCGGAGAACGAGACGTCCCGGACGGCGTGCACGGCGTGCTCGCCCCGGCCGAAGGTGCGGCTCACCCCGTCGACCCGGACCACCTCCTCAGTGGTGGTCGCACCCGCCGGCGTCGCGGACAACTGCTCGGTCATGCCTCACTCCGTTCGGCCTGCGCCCGGTCGCCGGGCCGCACCTCGACGTGGTCGGGTTCCAGGTTGAGCCGGACCCGGTCGCGCAGGGCCAGCGCGTCGACGAAGGACGCCGGCAGCTGCATCCGCCCGGTCCGGTCGAGCACCGCGTACTCCTCGCTGACCAGCTCGGTGCTGCCGTCCGCCGCGATCCGGGCGGTGCGGCGTACCTCGGAGGCGGTCCGGCCGTCGCGGATCGCGACGGTCCGGCGGACCTGGCCGGCCACTGCGTGGTCGTGGGTGACCACCACGATGGTCACGCCCAGCTCGGCGTTGATGGTCCGCAGCGCGGCGAAGACCTCCGCGCCGGTCGCCTCGTCCAGCTCGCCGGTGGGCTCGTCGGCGAAGAGCACCTCCGGGTCGTTGGCCACCGCCACCGCGACGGCGCAGCGCTGCTGCTCGCCGCCGCTCAGCTGGCCGGGCCGCCGGTCCGCGCAGTAGCCGACCCCGACCAGGTCGAGCAGCTCGCGGGCCCGCTCCCGGCGGGCCGCCGGCCGCGGCCGCCGGCCAGCTTCATCGGCAGCTCCACGTTCTCCAGCGCGGTCAGGTACGGCAGCAGGTTGCGGCCGGTCTGCTGCCAGACGAAGCCGACCATCTTCCGCCGGTAGCTGAGCCGCCGCCGGTTCGACAGCGCGAGCAGGTCGTACTCGGCGACCCGGGCGATGCCGGCGGTGGGGGTGTCCAGCCCGGAGAGGATGCTCAGCAGCGTCGACTTCCCCGAGCCCGAGGCGCCGACGATCGCGACCAGCTCGCCCCGGTCGATGACCAGGTCGAGCCCCTGCAGGGCGACCACCTCCACCCCCTCGGTCTTGAAGATCCGGACCAGGCCGTCGCAGACGATGTGCCCGCGCAGCCGGTCCCGACCGCCGGCCCGCTCGGCCGCGCGCTGCGCGGCCCGCTGTTGCAGGGCGGCCAGGTCCGGCACGACGGACGCCTCGGCGGTGGCTGTCATCTCAGCTCTCCTCTCCGAGCCGGAGCACCTCACCGAGGCGCATCCGGCGGTTGTTCAGGGCCTCGACGGCGACCGCGAAGCCGAGGGCCAGCACGGCCAGCCCGAGCACGCCGGCGACCAGACCGGGTTCGAAACGCACTCGCACCGCCGCGCCCCCGGTGAACGCGGGCAGGCCGAGGACGGGGGTCAACAACAGGGGCAGCAGCGCGCCGACCAGCGCGCCGGTGAGCACCGAGACCAACACCAGCGGGGTCAGCTCGACCAGCAGCAGCGCCCGCCACTGTCGGCGGGACAGCCCCATGGTGCGCAGCCGGGACAGCACCTGACCGCGGCCGCGCGCCCCGGCCAGCACCGCGAACGCCAGCGCGAGCAGGCCCAGCGCGGCGCCACCGGCCGCGCCGATGGCGAAGCCGAAGACCAGCAGCCCGTTCACTCCGCTGCCGCCGAGCTCCGCCCGCACGGCCGACCAGGTGCGCACCTCCGGCTGGCGGGGCCGCTCCCCGCCGGTGACCACCCCGCCGCGCTGGTAGCGGCGCTGCCCCTCGTCCACCACCCGGCTCACCGCGGCCGCGTCGATGCCGTCGCCGGCCAGCACGAAAGCGGTGGGGACCAGCGGATGCGGGGCGTCCGCCGGCAGCGCCGGCCAGGGCAGCACCGCGAACCGTTCGGTGTTCCGGTCCGCCAGCGGGAACTCGTCGACGGTCCGGGCCACCCGCACCGGCAGCCGGTTGCCCTGCACGTCGAGCCAGGCCGGCCGCCGGCCCGCCGCGTCGGCGAGTCCCGCGTCGGCGAGGTCCGCGGCCAGCGCCGGGGAGACCAGCGCCGGCAGCGCGCCGAGCCGTCACCGGCGGCGCGGAGCACGTCGGGCACCGTCACACCGGCGCGGCGGCCCACCTCCGCGAAGGTGGCGCCGTCGACCAGCAGGACGCGGGTCTCCCCCACGCCGCCGAACCGGCCGGCGGCGTCGGCGTACGGGCGCTGGGCCGGCTCCACCAGCACCGGGGCGACCGCGCGCACCCGGGCAGCCCGGCCAGCGCCGCCGTGGTGTCCGGGGCGAACCGCTCCCCGTCGACCAGCACGTCCCCGGGGACGGCGCGGGAGGCGGCCCGGTCCCGGCCGGCCTCGATACCGGCGGCCACCACCCCGCAGAACGCGGCCGTCGCGACCGCCAGCACCACCACCACCAGTGGCGCGGTCGCGGCGGCCCGACCGGCCCGCGCCGTGCCGAGGAAGGCGACGCTGCCCCGGGCTCGGGCGGCGGCCCGGCTGAGCAGCCGCAACGGCCACGGGTACGCGCGCAGCGCGAGCAGCGCCGCGGCGATCGCCACCAGCACCGGCACGGACACCAGCAGCGGGTCCACCGACCCGCCGAGGGTCAGTCCCCGCCGCCGCAGCAGGAACGCCCCGAGCACCGCCACGCCGAGCAGGCTCACCTCGATGGTCGAGCCGGACCGCGGTGGACCGGGCGCCGATCAGGTCGGCTCGACCGGACGTCCGCTGCCCGGTCAGCGCGGCGACCGGCAGCGCCACCGTCGCGAGCGCGGCAGCGAGCAGCACCCAGCGCAGCTGCGCGCCGCCGCCGGGCAGCAGCCGCCGAGCAGCCAGCCGGCGCCGGCCGCGAACGGCA
>NZ_JAEVHJ010000482.1:0-3546 GCF_016802855.1 Micromonospora sp. ATA51
GTGGGTGCGCACCCGACCGGGGTGCGCCACCCACCGCGCCGAGTCAGCGTGCCGCCGGGACCGGCGACACCGGGGCGTCCCAGTCGATGACGTAACGCTGCTCGGGGCCGAGCGTCTTCTCCGGGTTCATCGCGGTCTTCATCAGCAGCGGCATCAGCAGCGGCATCAGCGCCCGGGCCACCGGGCCGGGGGCCTTGGCCTGGTTGATCCGCGCCGCCCGCGCGGCGATCTTCTCGACCCGATCCCGGCGCAGGCGTTCGTAGGCGGCGAACGCGGACGGGGCGTCGGGCAGGTCGCGCAGGCAGCGGGCCAGCTGCACCGCGCTCTCGATCGCCAGCGAGGCGCCCTGACCCGAACTGTTGGAGGGCGCGTGCGCCGCGTCGCCCACCAGCACCATGCGGCCCCGGTGCCAGTGCCGGACCGGCGGCATGATGTGCATCGAGCCCACCGCCCGCAGGTCGTCGTCGCTGCTGGTCAGCATCAGCTGGCGGCCCGGGTCGTCGTCCGCGTACGCGTCGCGCAGCGTCCGCAGCCACTCGGCCGGCGGCACCGCACGGGCCTCGGCGAGGCTCATCGGCCGGACCTGCGGCAGATTGGCGCCCCAGCGGGTGCCACCGCCCGGCTCGGGCCAGTAGAGGTAGTAGGCCCGCCGGCCGAAGGCGAAGGTCATGGTGCCCGGCTCCACGTCGACCTCGTGCCGGGCCACCGCCTCGAAGCCGAGGAGGCCGGTGAACCGCGGCCCGGCGGCGTCCGGGTCGATCAGGGCGCGGACCGTCGACCGGATGCCGTCGGCTCCGATGAGGACGTCGGCGGTGGCCGTGTCGCCGTCGGCGAACCTGGCGGTGATGCCGGTCGCCGTCTCCCGGACGTCGACCAGACGCTTGCCGTACTCGATGATCACGCCCTCGGCCCGGGCGCGGTCGTGCAGCGCCTGGTGCAGTTCGTGGCGGTGCACCACCTGCAGCGGCGGCACGTCGTCCAGCCCCGGCATGTCGAGGTGCCGCCGGCCGACGGCCATCTCCATCCGGCGGATCGGGGTGGCGATGTCGGTCACCGCCGTGTCCGCGTCGACGAGGCGCAGGGCCGCGACGCCGTTGGGCGCGAGCGCGAGCGTGCCGCCGACGCCGTCGGCGGTGCCCGGGTACGCCTCTTGCACGGTGGCGGCGATGCCCGCGCGGCGCAGCGCCAACGCCGTCACGGGACCGGCGATGCCGCCGCCGATCACGATCGCTGTCTTCACTCTGGTCATGGTTCCCCTCCCAGGGGTCGTCGGTCGTCGTGCGTGGCGAACCGACCTGGAAGGGACCCGGCTATCCTCGTGGTTGCCGCTTCGGGCCGGGCACCTTCCAGGTGTGGTTCGAGGTAAGGGCCCCGGCGCGGTGTTGGCGCACCGTGCCGGGGCCGTCCGTCACTGCGTGGAGCGGCTCCTCTCCGCGGCGTCGCTCAGGTCGGCCGGGAGCTCGCCGGTCTCGTGGAAGGCCCGCCACTCGTCGATGCCCGGATAGGTGCCCGCGGTGAGTTCGGCCAGCAGGGCCCGGACCCAGGCCGCCTCCGCTTCCCGGATGGTCAGGTCGTACTCCGACTCCACCAGGAACAGCCGCGGTATCTGCCGCTGGTGCTCCGCCAGCGCGTCACGTCCGGCTCTGATCCCCTCTTCCAGCAGCTCCAGCCGCTGCCGCAACAGAGCCGTCGCCTCGTCGGGGTGCAGCGTTGCGAGCACCGACAGGCCGGCGCGGAACCGGGGGTGCTCCGGCGTCGGGATCGAGACCAGCTCGCGGGCCCAGTCGACCAGCTCCGCCCGCCCTGAGTCGGTGATCCGGTAGACGGTGCGCTCGGGGCGCCGGCCCTCCCGGATGCTCTCCACGGGCGCGATCAGCCCGTGCCGGTCCATGTTCCTGATGACCGTGTAGAAGGACCCCCACTTGATGTCCATGTCCTGGTCCTTGCCCCAGGACCGGAGCGTGGTGGCGATCTCGTACGGGTGCATGGGTCGCCGGACGAGTACCGACAGGACGGCCAGTGCCAACAGGTTGCCGACCTTGCGCTGCTTGGGCATGTTGGCCTCCCCCCATGCTCGCTGGCGGTTGCTTGTCGACGAATATACGGCCGGGAGGTCGGGTTAGGGAAGCCCATTCCGTGGCCGTCCTGCTGCGCGGACGGCGGACGGGCCGGAACTGCCGGTGGGAGCGGTCGGCCTACGATCGCGGGGTGGAGGAAGACATCCGGCGGATCGGGATCATGGGCGGCACGTTCGACCCGATCCACCACGGGCACCTGGTCGCGGCCAGCGAGGTGGCGGACCGGTTCGAGCTGGACGAGGTGGTCTTCGTCCCCACCGGTCAGCCGTGGCAGAAGGTCGACGAGCCGGTCAGCCCGCCCGAGGACCGGTACCTGATGACGGTCATCGCCACCGCCTCCAACCCGCGGTTCCAGGTCAGCCGGGTGGACATCGACCGGGGCGGCCCGACCTACACCGTCGACACGCTGCGCGACCTGCAGGCCGAGTACGGCCCGAAGGTGCAGCTCTTCTTCATCACCGGCGCGGACGCGCTGGAGAAGATCCTCTCCTGGAAGGATCTCGACGAGATCTTCGAGCTGGCCCACTTCATCGGGGTGACCCGGCCGGGCTTCGAGCTGTCGGACAAGCACCTGCCCGCCGACACGGTGAGCCTGGTGCAGGTGCCGGCGATGGCGATCTCCTCCACCGACTGCCGCGCCCGGGTCGCCCGGGGCGAGCCGGTCTGGTACCTGGTGCCCGACGGTGTGGTGCAGTACATCGCCAAGCGGCGCCTCTACCAGCAGTGATGCCGCCCAGAATGTGAGCGTACGTCCGCGTAATCGACCAGAACTGACAAGTCGTCGCCCGGCCGGGTGTGAGAGGCTTGGAGGGTCGCACGGTTGATCGAAGGAGAACGGTGACAGTTTCCGAACGCGCTCACGAGCTGGCGATGGCCGCCGCCCAGGCCGCGGCCGACAAGAAGGCGCAGGACATCGTCATCATCGACGTGGGCGACCAGCTCGCCATCACCGACGCGTTCGTCCTCGCCGCGGCCCCCAACGAGCGTCAGGTGCTGGCCATCGTCGACGCCATCGAGGAGCGCCTGCTCGAGCTGCCGGAGAAGGCCAAGCCGGTCCGGCGCGAGGGCGAGCGGGGCGGCCGCTGGGTGCTGCTCGACTACGTCGACATCGTGGTGCACGTCCAGCACACCGAGGAGCGCGAGTTCTACGCCCTCGACCGGCTCTGGAAGGACTGCCCGCAGATCCCGTTCGTGGACCGGGACCTCGTCGACGCCGACACCACCACCGGCGCCGCCGCCGCGGAATGACCCGCCTGATCATCTGGCGGCACGGCAACACCGACTGGAACGCCGCCAGCCGGGTCCAGGGGCAGACCGACATACCCCTCAACGACCTCGGCCGGGAGCAGGCCCGCGCCGCCGCCCCGGTATCCGGCCGACCGTGTGCCGGGGGTTCAACGACGCGTACGGGTCCTGGAAGATGATCTGCAGGTCCTGCCGCAACGGCCGCAACTCGCCCCGCCGGGCG
>NZ_JAEVHJ010000483.1:0-3533 GCF_016802855.1 Micromonospora sp. ATA51
CAAGATCGCTACCTGGATCGTCGACTTCTACAACGTCCGCAGACGCCACAGCGCCTGCGACGGCATGTCACCGGTCGACTACGAACACTTCATCGCCGAAGCCCGCCGGGCCCAGGCAGCTTAAACAACCCTCCACGCTTCCAGGGGATTGACACAGCTTCACCATCGTCGGCGGGCTGCCGTCGGCGGTCACCTCCACTGGCATCAGTCTCCCGTCGACCGGTCCGCCCAAGAACCACGCCTCTACTGCCGCCATCAGGCCCCAATGAGTCGAAGACGCAGCGGGAGCAGCGCCAGCCAGCGGCCATAGTTCGGCGGGTCTTTTCTTTTTTGGGAGGGTTAGGAGGAGTGAGGATTTCCTAGCTCAAGGGCGCACTCTGGCCCCGACTGCTGCTCAATGTCGTCCGGGCGCTTCGTCGTCCACCGGCAGCCCGGCCAGTCCGTCAGCAGGGGCCGTAGCCCTCGTCGAAGAGGCGGCGCGCCCAGTCGGCGTACCCGGCGATGATCTTCCGGACGGTCGTCCCGTCGTGCAGGAAGAGGTACGCGCGGTCGCCGTTGCGGGCGAGCAGCCCGTCGAACCGGTACGTGCCCCGCGGCGCCCGCAGCGGGGTCGCCGACGGATAGCTGTCCCGCACCTCGCTCACCGGGGTGCCGACCGTGATGCCCTCAGGCGTGCTCATCGGGTCATCGAGCCAGAGCAGCACCAGCCGGTCGTCGAAGAAGACCGGGCTGACCGTGCCGTGCCCGGTGAGTGTGCGGCCGCAGGCGTCCTCGTCGGAACGCAGCACCCCGCGCCGGGTCAACTCCTCCTCGGTGGCGCCGAACTCGATGTCGCTCAGCCCGTCGAGACCGACCACCTCGGCGTCACCGACCGGCCGGGCCGGCACGTCCGGCCCCTGTGGACGGACGCCGCTGCCGGCGATCGAGGCGCCCGCCATCAAGGCGGCGATGAAGACGTATTGTCGCAGTTTCATGGAATCCCCCAGTCCCCAACGGGACCGGGGCGATCAGGTTGCTGGTGCCGGCCGGATTGCCGGAGTTCCCACTCCTCGGCCAGCTCGTCCCAGTAGTCGGCGGTGAGTCCGCGCCGGCCGTGCGCCAGCCAGCCGGTGGTGTCGCGTTCCAGGTGCAGGCCGAGTTCGGCGAACGGATCGATCCACGGTCCCGGCTCGGCGCCGAGCCGGGCGAGCGCCGCGTTGATCGGCCACTCGGCGCGCGGACGGTCGAGCGTGCCGTCGAAGTGCGGCCCCCAGCTCACCTCGCCGCCCAGCCACACCACCGACGACTGGTGACCCAGCCCGCCGGCGAACTCGGCCTCCAGGTACGCCACCGGCCCCTGCCGCGACCAGCGGGCCAGCAGCTCCGCCAGTGCGGGCGAGAGGACGAGCTGGAACGGCTGGGCCGGGGACGGCTCCGCGGTGGCGAAGTCCGGCAGCGCGCCGGTCAGCTCCTCGACCAGCTGCGGGGTGACCGGGAGCAGCGCGAAGTCCTGGCGGAGCGCGGCGAGCACCGCGTGGTCCAGGCCGACGGTCTGCTCGCGGAGCAGCTCGACGTCCGCCACGACCGCGCTGAGCTGGTAACTCATCCGATCCTCTCGGCGTCCACAGGCTGTGGATGGAACATGTGTACGACGCGTCACCGAGGCTGCTGCGGGTGCCGTACGTCGATCATCCCAATCCCCTCCGGGTCCGGAAAGGGGGCCGACCGCCGAACCCGGTGGACGTGGGAATGCGATTGCCTGCCCGATTCCTTCCCGGCTACCGTCGATCGCCCTGTTGATCACGCGTCGTCCGGTTCCGGGCGGACGGCGACGTCGTGGAGTACTACGACGAGGCCTACTGGCAGAACGTGAACTGACGGCTCAGCCGTACGACGAAGGGCCGGCCCCGTGCGGGGCCGGCCCTTCGTGTCAGCGAGCGGAGGATACGAGATTCGAACTCGTGAGGGTGTAAACCCAACACGCTTTCCAAGCGTGCGCCCTAGGCCTCTAGGCGAATCCTCCGCGAGCAAGGATACAGGTCCCCGACGGCCCGGCCACCCCACCACCCCCTGAAGATCGACGCCGGGTCGGGTACGCTTGGCCTACCTCCCGTGCGGCGGTATCTCGTGAACCTCCCCAGGGCCGGAAGGCAGCAAGGATAAGCGAGCTCTGCCGGGTGCACGGGAGGCCTTTCTGTCTCCGGGTGCCGGTAACGTCCCCCTGCGGGGTCAGGTCCCGGGGTGGTGGGTGGTCACCCGCGCCTGACCGGCGCAGAATGGCTCGGTCGAGAGGAGGCGGGACGGGTGGCACTGGCCCTTTACCGCAAGTACCGGCCGCGCACCTTCGCCGAGGTCATCGGCCAGGAGCACGTCACCGAGCCGCTGTCCCAGGCGCTGCGCAGCGGCCGGCTCAACCACGCCTACCTCTTCTCCGGCCCGCGCGGCTGCGGCAAGACCTCCAGCGCCCGGATCCTGGCCCGCTCGCTCAACTGTGAGCAGGGCCCCACCCCGGAGCCGTGCGGCCAGTGTGAGTCCTGCCGCTCGCTGGCCACCGACGGCGCCGGCTCGATCGACGTCATCGAGATCGACGCGGCCAGCCACGGCGGCGTCGACGACGCCCGGGAACTGCGCGAGAAGGCCTTTTTCGCACCGGCTCGCAGCCGTTTCAAGATCTACGTCATCGACGAGGCGCACATGGTCTCGTCGGCCGGCTTCAACGCCCTGCTCAAGCTGGTCGAGGAGCCCCCGGAGTACGTCAAGTTCATCTTCGCCACCACCGAGCCCGAGAAGGTCCTCGGCACGATCAAGTCGCGGACCCACCACTACCCGTTCCGGCTGATCCCGCCGAAGGTGCTCCGGCCGTACCTCGAGCAGCTCTGCGAGGCCGAGGGCGTCACGGTGGATCCGGCGGTCTTCCCGCTGGTGGTGCGCGCCGGTGGCGGCAGCGCCCGGGACAGCCTCTCCGTGCTCGACCAGCTCATCGCCGGCGCCGGCCCGGAGGGGGTCAGCTACGCCCGGGCCGCCGCGCTGCTCGGCGTCACCGACTCGGCGCTGATCGACGAGATGTGCGACGCGCTCGCCGCCGGGGACGGCGCGGCCGCGTACGCCACCGTCGACCGGGTGGCCGAGGCCGGGCACGACCCGCGCCGGTTCGCCGCCGACCTCCTCGAACGGCTGCGCGACCTGATCGTGCTCCAGCAGGTGCCGGACGCCGCCGCCAAGGGCCTGATCGACGACCCGTCGGACCAGATAGAGCGGATGACGGCCCAGGCCCAGCGGCTCGGCCCGGGCACCCTGTCCCGTTGCGCGGACATCGTGCACAACGGCCTGGTGGACATGCGCGGCACCACCGCGCCCCGGCTGCTGCTGGAGCTGATCTGCGCCCGGATGCTGCTGCCCGGGGCGGACGACTCCACCGGCGGGCTGCTCCAGCGCCTGGAGCGGATGGAGCGCCGGCTCACCCTGGGTGGCGGCGAACTGCCGTCGGCCGCCGCCGGGCCCGCCCCGGTCGCTCCCGCCGCTCCGGTACGCCCCGAGCCTCCCGCCCCGACCGC